>JBKJWG010000074.1:0-4498 GCA_046716985.1 Anaerolineales bacterium
GTGATCGACTCGGTGGCGGCCCTGGTTCCCCGGGCTGAAATCGAAGGTGATATGGGCGATGCCAGCATGGGTATGCAGGCTCGCCTCATGTCGCAGGCGCTGCGCAAACTTTCGGGCGCCATCAAGCAAACCAATACCGCTGTAGTCTTCACCAACCAGCTGCGCCAGAGGATCGGGGTCATGTTCGGCAACCCGGAAACGACCAGCGGTGGCATGGCGCTCAAGTTCTACGCCTCCGTACGCATGGATGTGCGCCGAATCCAGTCTATTAAAGAAGGTCAAGAGATCGTGGGCAATCGTACGCGGGTGCGCATCGTCAAAAACAAAGTCTCGGCACCCTTTCGGACTGCGGAATTCGACATCATGTATAATGAAGGCATCTCCAAGTCTGGCGACATTTTGGACCTGGCGACCCAGATAGAAATTATCACTAAGCGCGGATCCCATTATCTTTATGGGGAAGAGCGTTTAGGGCAAGGCCGTGAGAATGCGAAAGCCTTCTTGCGGGAAAACGTAAAATTGGCGGCTGAGATAGAAGAAAAAGTGCGCAGCCAAGCCCAGCCCGGCATATTGCTGGAAACGGGCGAAAACGGCGCCGAAGAATGACCCAGCCGCCCCCACGCAATACCTTGCTCTGCAAGGTGCAGCTCGGGGCAAGCTAGAACGCCAAAGATGCTCTGCATCATTGGCATGGCTACAGGATCGACGTAGCCGCGGCAGTTCTAACGAAACTTGGAAGGCCAGGGGTAAGTGCGGATCAATGCACCGCTGCCTGGCCACTGAAAGCGAAACTTGAGATGAACCCCTTTCCGGTTAGGCAAGCGAGAGGGATTACGCGTTAAGCAGCATTCGGCTATACGCAATCTGCCAGAAGACGTAACTGGCACCTAGAGCACCTCAAGTAGCACAAGTTTCTATAGAAGCAGCCGCGGCCGAAAGGCACGACGGCTGTTTTTTATGGCAAACACGATCACTGCCATCACCCAACAGAAGCGCAATCCCAAACGGGTGAATATTTATCTGGACGGCGAATTCGCCTTCGCGCTGGCCAAGATCGTGGCTGCCTGGCTCAACGTGGGCCAGGCGCTCACCCCGGAAAAGATAGAGGAGCTCAAAAGCCAGGATGGCGTCGAGGCGGCGCTGCAGCGGGCGCTCAACTTTATTAGCTACCGTCCCCGTTCCCAGGCCGAGGTCGAGCGCAATTTGCGCAAGTATGAGGTGGCTGAGGAAGTTATCCCAGCAGTGGTCGAGCGGCTCAAAGCCGGCCACCTGCTGGATGACAGCGACTTTGCCCGCCGCTGGGTTGAGGACCGAGCCGCATTCAAACCGCGCGGCGCTTACGCCCTGCGCGCCGAACTCCGCCAAAAAGGTCTCCCCGATGGAATTATCGAAGAGACGCTTCAGTCGATAGACGAAGCGTCTCTCGCCCGCCAGGCCGCGCAGCGCAAGCTGCGGGTGTTGAAAAGCCTGGACTGGGTCGATTTTCGCAACAAGCTTTCCGCGCATTTAGCGCGGCGCGGCTTCGGCTACGAACTCGTGGCCGAAGTTTGCCGCGAAGCGTGGCAAAGCTTGCACAATAAAGAAGCTCAAGAAGAAACGAGGTAGTCAAAAGTGGAGAATAGCACACTCATTCTGATCGGAGCCGCACTGGCCGGGCTCGTGATAGGTTACTTTGTGAAGCAATTCCAGGTGCAAAGCGTCAAGCGGCGCAACAAAGAAGAAGCCGATCGGATTATTCTGCTGGCCAAAGAAGAGGCCAAGACCGTCGAGCTACACGCCAAGAATGAGGCTTTGGAGACGCGCCAGACAGCCGAGGCCGATATCGAGCGTAAGCGCAAGGATCTGAGCCGCGAAGATGATCGCCTGCGCAGCCGCCGCGCCGACCTGGACCAGCGCACAGAGAAGCAAGAAGAGCAAGAGAAAAGCCTGAACAGCCGCCAAGGCTCATTAGATAAACGCTCAACCGAACTGGACGAGATGCGCACGGACATCGTCAAGAAACTGGAGACGGTTTCGTCGATGACGCGCGAAGACGCGCGCAAAGTGCTGATGGATGAGGTCGAGAAAGAATCGCGCAACGATATGGCGCGCATCATCCGCCAGATCGAGGGCGAGGCGCGCGAGGAAGGCGACAAGCGCGCCCGCAGCATCGTCTCGATGGCCATCCAGCGCATCGCCTCCGAGCACGTGGGCGAAAGCACCACGTCCGTGGTGGCCTTGCCTTCAGATGAAATGAAAGGCCGCATCATCGGCCGCAATGGACGCAATATCCGCTCGTTCGAGCAGGCGGCCGGCGTGGATGTGATCGTTGACGACACCCCCGAAGCAGTCACCATCTCCAGCTTCGACCCGGTGCGCCGCGAAGTTGCGCGCCGCACCCTGGAGAAGCTGGTGCTGGACGGCCGAATCCACCCCGCCAGCATTG
Source organism: Anaerolineales bacterium (assembly GCA_046716985.1). Classification (GTDB taxonomy): domain Bacteria; phylum Chloroflexota; class Anaerolineae; order Anaerolineales; family UBA11579; genus JAMCZK01. The sequence goes on from JBKJWG010000074.1 coordinate 2,426, forward strand.
AGAAGATCCTCAAGAAAGAGCAAGAGGAAGTGGACAAGTCGATCATAGAGGCAGGTGAGGAAGCTATTTACGAAGCCGGCGTGCCGAACTTGCACAAAGAGATCGTCAAGGTGCTGGGCCGTCTGAAATATCGCACCTCCTATGGGCAGAACCAGCTTTACCACGCCGTGGAAAGCTCACGCCTGGCAGGTATGATCGCGGCCGAGTTGGGCGCCAACGTAGAGATCGCCAAGACCGCTGGCTTGCTGCACGACCTTGGCAAGGCGCTGGACGCCAACGTGGAAGGTACGCATGCCGGCATCGGTGCGGAACTGGCCAAGCGCTATGGGGTCAACCCGATCGTGGTCAATGCCATCGCCTCGCACCATCATGAAGTGGAACAAGAAAGCATCGAAGCCGTGATCGTGGAATCGGCCGATGCCATCTCGGGTGCGCGTCCCGGCGCCCGCCGTGAGAGCCTGGAGCAATACATCAAGCGCATCAAGGCGCTTGAGGACTTGGCCAATTCGTATAAGGGCGTGACGCAAAGCTACGCGCTGCAAGCCGGCCGCGAGGTGCGCATCATCGTGCGCCCCGAGGACATCGACGACCTGGAAGCAGCGCGCATGGCGCGCGACATCGCCAAGAAGATCGAAGAGACCATGCAGTATCCAGGGCAGATCAAAGTGACCGTACTGCGCGAAACGCGTGCCAGCGAATTCGCCAAATAGGGAAACTCAGTAAATAAAGAGGCGGCCTTGCGTGGTGAAACACGCGTTGGCCGCCTCTTTTTATTTCTGTGCAGCAAGAAAGAGAGTGAAATCGATGTCGCCGGGCGAAAAGCCGAATTCCGTGACCATCTGGGCTAGTTCAGAGCGATGCTGCATGCTATGAAAGAACAGCTGCGTGATCATGTGCAGGCGCACGCGTTCGAATTCGTCGCCCCGCGAGGTGGTATAGCGAAATTTCTCCATCCATGTTTCGTCGGATACATTGGCTAAGTAATCGCGCATGCGCGCTTCTTCTGCCTTCCAATAATCCCGGATGGCAGCCAAGTCAGCGAATGCTTCCTTCTCAACCTCTGTGCGCGGCTGCCCCATCAATCGTTGACGATAGATCTGCTCGGCAGACATGGTGTGCACCAGCGTTTCCTTTACGGTGTGAATAGGAAAGCGCGTTTCCTGGTCGAACTGTTCGGGAGTGAGTTTCTCAGCTTGCTCGCAAATGCGATCGCGGCCCCAGCAGGCGAAATCGTACATGGTGATTACGTATTCTTTCAGCATCGCTCCTCTTTCGTTATTCTTGCAGGAATGGATTGAATTGCCGCTCTTGGCCGACCGTAGTCTCAGGGCCGTGACCGGGCAGCAAGCGCGTTTCGTCGGGCAGGCTGAGCACCTCGCGGTAAATGCTCTCTATAAGAGTACGGTGATCGGCAAGTGGTAGATCCGTGCGGCCAATGCTCATTTGAAAGATCACATCCCCGCAAAACATCAGCTCTTCCCCGGTGCTATAAAACATTGTGTGCCCCGGCGTGTGGCCGGGCGCAAAGCGCACTTCGAATTCGATGTCGCCCACGTAGAGCTTTTGGCCGGGGGTGAGATCGATGGTCGGCTCCGGGCCTGGATCGAACTGCAGCCCATATTGCGCGCCGCCCCCACCCGCGCGCCATAACCGATAGTCCTCCGCATGCAGCGCTACGGGCGGCGGCGGGCTGCTGCCGTCCGCCACGGCGGCCGAGCCGCCGAAGTGATCGAAGTGTGCGTGCGTGAGCCAGATGTTGGTGATGCGCCAATTCTTTTTCTGCGCGGCTTCCAAGATCAAGTGACCATCCCATGAAGGGTCGATGACGACGCCATCATTGGCGCCTTCAGGCGCAATGATGTAAGTGTTAGTCTGCGCGGGACCCAAGGTCATTTGCACAATTTCGAGCGGCATAGCGGGCAGGATTATACTGTGAGGGCTAATCAGAGCAAAAACAACTGGTTTTGTTTGACCCAAGGGATTCCTCGGTGAATTCGTTCCCACGGTATGACAGAGTTATATACAAACAACAAGCACTAGGAGTCTTATGACCAAAAATAATAACCAACCATT
>JBKJWG010000075.1:0-8483 GCA_046716985.1 Anaerolineales bacterium
TAGACTATCCTCACGGGCTTTTGCGAACGAGGATGGTGAAATCATAGATTTCATAATCATGCACCAGGGCCACGTTGCGCGAGAAATGGCGCTTGCAATAATCAAAAAAGAAGCCGGGGTTACTGTAATAGTGGTCGGCGCGCATCTTGTCTGCATCCGAATACATAGTGAGCATATTGAAAGAGAAACCTTTACAACTCAATTCATCCATATTTCCCAGCGTCGCAAGGATGTACGCCATCCAATCCTCATCCGGGGCATCGAAACGCAGATTGAAGATCCCGCACCCGATCGTGTAGTCGACAGGCTTCAGGTCCGACACCTTAGTTGTAAACGTCCATCCCGAACCTGGCGGATTCTGCTTATTGGCCTGCTCGATCATGCCCTCGCTTATGTCAAACCCCGTGTACGAAAAGCGATAGCCCAGTTTTTGCATATAAGGGGCCAGCGAGCCGAAACCGCATCCGTAGTCGATCAGCGAAAAAGGTTTTGAGGCGTCGACCACTTTGAGCAGTTCGTCGAAGCGAATTTCCTGCGCGCGGTCGGAGTTGTATCCCAATCCTTTGTAATTTGCCCCGTGCGCCTTCAGTCGTTCGTCAAAATAAGGCGCCACCCCTTTTAGCACTTTCTCGTGCTTGCTAATTGGATCCATCTTTTCCCTTTTTATAAATTTGCCGCACGATCGTATAAGGTCGGTTTTTCGTTTCCGTAAAAATAATAGAAATATAGATAGCAATGATGCCTAAAGAAAAGATCGTCATTCCGCCCAGGAACCACACAGAAAGGATCAGAGTAGTGAAACCATCTGGCGGGCGGCCCACATAAAAGTAGGTCCAAGTGATATATACGAAATACAAAAAAGCCAGGAAAAGTACAGCGGTGCCGATCGCCGCGATCAGCACCAGCGGCCGATTGCTGAACGCCGTGATCGAGCGCACTGCTAGCGCCAAGCGCTTGCGCGGGCTGTACGTGGTGGTGCCCTTGCTCAGCTTGTGCACCGTCACCGGCACTTGTCTGAACCCGGTCACCGACCACAAACCACCGAGGTCGAGCTCTTTTTCTTTGTGCTGCAATAGCGCATCGACAAAGCGCCTCGTCATGAGCCGGGCAATCAGCAAGTTAGGTGGATACCTTACGTCAGTCAGGAAATTGAATATCGCATAGAACAATCCGCCAAATATCTTCTCGAACAAACCACCTTTGCGTCTATCCTGCACACCGTAAGCCACATCGGCGCCCGTCTTCTTCATTTCTTTATAGAACGCTTCCAGGATCTCAGGCTCCTCTTCCAGATCGACATCGATTTGGAAGATCAAGTCGCCGTCGGCGTGCATGAGGCCTGTCATTAAAGCCTTGTGATGGCCGAAGTTGCGCGAAAGATCTACCACCTGCACACGGGCGTCCTGTTTGTTGAGCGCCACGGCGCGCTCGAGCGAATCATCCGGCGAGCCGTCGTTGACGAAGATGATCTCGTAGTCCGGCGTTACCTCTTTTGCCGACGCGCTTACGCGCTTGTAGAACTCCTCGATGTAAGCAGCGGAATGATACAAAGTGGTCACGACTGATAATTTCATCTTAGTCAGTTATTTCACAAAAATAAGATTGCCGAGTTACATGCTGTACACGGATTTGTGCATTCTACCATCCGCGCTTCGCGTCCATAAATAGACTAGCTTATACTCTTTAGAGGAAAACATATGCCTCCATTTCCTTTCGCCGGTGAACTAGCCGGCCTCGGCACCGCCCTCTTCTTCGCATTCGGGGCGACTTTCTTCACCCTCAGCTCGCGGCTGGTCGGTTCAGCCGTCATCAACCGCGCTCGCCTGCTCACCGCCACCCTGATGCTTCTCGTCGTACACACCCTGATCCTGGGCGGGCCGCTCCCCTGGCTGGCCACCGCTGATCGCTGGTGGTGGTTGGGCCTCTCGGGCGTGATCGGCCTTGCCCTTGGGGACGCCGCCCTCTTCCAAGCATTCGTGCAGGTCGGCACTCGCCTCACGGTGCTGGTCTTCAGCACGGCGCCCGTTTTTGCCGCCATCATGGGTTGGGTCTTCCTCAACGAAACGCTCACCTCTTTGCAGATCCTCGGCATACTGGTGGGTCTCGGCGGCGTGCTCTGGGTGGTATCGGAACAGCAGGGTGAGAAGCGCAATAAAGCCGCTCAGCGCAATTATTTGGGCGGGTTGTTCTTCGCTCTGCTCGGCGCGCTCGGGCAAGCCGTTGGCGCCATCACCGCCAAATTTGGCTTAGCTGGCGATTTCCCTGCCCTCTCCGCCCAAGTCATCCGCATGCTGGCCGGCACTGCGGTGGTCTGGGGTTACGCGCTGCTGCGCGGCCAGATCGGCGACACCGTGACGCAGTTGCGCAACAAACCCCGCGCCGCGGGCTACATGCTGGCAGGCTCCACGTTTGGCCCTGTGATCGGTGTTTATCTTTCCCTTGTCGCTATCCAATACACGGCCGTGGGAATTGCCAGCACATTGATCGCTATGTTACCCATCTTCCTTTTGCCGATCAGTTACTTTGCTTTCAAAGAACGCATCAGCCCGCGTGCCATCGTTGGCACCGTGATGGCCTTGGCGGGCGTGGCGATCTTATTCTTGGCCTGATTTATTTATAATCATTTGATGCCCACCCACCCGCTCTCCGGGATTTACGCCGCCGCCGTTACCCCGCTCACCGCCAGTGGCGCGCCGGACCTGGGCTCGCTGCCAGCCTTTCTCAGCTTCTTCGCCGAGCGCGGCTGCCACGGCGCGCTACTGCTGGGCACGACCGGTGAGGGTCCCAGCTTTTCGTCTGCCGAACGCGTCGCTATCTGGACCGCGGCTGCCGAATGGCGCAAAGACCACACCGATTTTCGGCTGCTCGCCGGTACCGGAACTCCCAGCCTCACGGAAAGCATTGAGCTTAACCATGCTGCATTTGAACTTGGCTATGAGGCCGTGCTCGTCTTGCCGCCATATTTTTTCCGCACTGTAAATGAAGACGGCCTTTTCGATTGGTACGCCAATCTGATCGAAGCCAGCGTGCCAGATGGCCGCTGGCTGCTGGGTTATCACATCCCTGCCGTCAGCGGGGTTGCGTTGCCACTTAGCTTATTAAAACGCCTTGTAGCGGCTTATCCCGTGTTCGGTGGGCTCAAAGATTCCACGGGCGATCTGAATTCGGCCAAGGCCTACGCGGCTGGCCTGCCCGGCAAAGCAGTTTTGGTGGGCAACGATTATTTGCTCTGGCCTGGGCTGTTGGCAGGTGTTGCCGGTTGCATAACTGCCCTCGCCAATCTGCGCTCACCTGAGCTGCGCGCTATTTATGAAGCTCACCTGTGGAAGCAAGACGGCGGCCCGCGCCAACTCGCACTCGACCCGATCCGCGCTGCCATGGACGCTATGCCCCCCGCGCCTGCTTATCTCAAAGCTCTACTGCACGCGCAGCATGGTTTCCCACTTTGGCCAGTGCGCGCTCCGCTGCGCGATTTCACGCCGGAGCAAACCCAGGCCGCCCTGGCGGCAATACAAACCATCCCGACGCCTGCATGAGTTCTCGCTCCGCCGACATCGTCATTTGCGGCGCGGGCATCATAGGCATCAGCGTCGCTTATCAACTGGCGCTCAAACGCGGTCTCAAGAATATCGTCATCGTCGACGAGCGCCCTCCCCTCACCCTCACCTCCGACAAGTCCACTGAGTGCTATCGCAACTGGTGGCCGGGACCCGGCGATGCCATGGTGCGCCTCATGAACCGCAGCATCGCACTCATGGAAGACATGGCGCGCCATTCCAATAATATTTTCAAGCTCAATCGTCGCGGTTATCTCTACCTCACAACAGATACAAATCGCGTCGCTGCGCTGCGTTCTAGCGCAGAGGAAGCTTCTGCGCTCGGCGCCGGCCCACTGCTCGAGCATTCCTCGGGCGGCAACGCCTACAAGCCGCATAGCGCCGAAGGCTTCGAAGGCCCCGACGGCGCCGACTTGCTCACCGATACAGCGCTCATTCAACAACACTTTCCTTACCTCGGTAAAGATGTAGTTGCCGCGCTGCATGTGCACCGCGCCGGCTGGCTGAGCGCCCAAACCTACGGGATGTGGATGTTCGAGCAGGCCCATGCCGCCGGCGTCGAATTGATTTCCGCCCGCGTCACTTCCATCGAAACAGCCGGCGGCAAAGTCGCCGCAGTCACTCTTTCCGATGGCACGCAGATCAAAACGAGCACCTTTATCAATGCCGCTGGTCCGCAACTAGCTCGCGTCGGCAAGTTGCTAGACGCTGAAATTCCCGTCACCAACGAACTGCATTTGAAATCCTCGTTCAACGATAGTTTGGGCGTCGTGGGGCGCGACGCGCCTTTGCTCATCAGCGCCGACGAGCAGCGCCTGGCTTGGACCGACGAGGAACGCTCCGCGCTCGCGGAAGATCCGCAAACTGCTTGGCTGCTTGACACGCTTCCTTCCGGCGCCCACACCCGCCCAGAAGGCGACGCCGCTGCCCAAAGTATTCTGGTGCTCTGGGACATTCACAACCAGCCAGTCGATCCAATCTTTCCAATTCCCGAGGATCCGCTCTACACCGAAGTTGCCCTGCGCGGCCTCTGCCGCATCTTGCCCGGCATGCGCAGCTATCTCGAACGCATGCCGCGCCCCACAGTCGACGGCGGCTATTATACAAAGACTCAGGAAAACCGCCCCTTGGCCGGGCCGCTGCCGGTACCCGGCGCATACGTTATCGGCGCCGCCTCTGGTTACGGCATTATGGCCGCCGCGGGCCTAGCGGAATTGCTGGCTGCCCATGTTGTCGGAGGCAACCTACCTGAATATGCCCCCATGTTCGAGCTAGCGCGTTATGAAGACCATGACTATAAAACAATGCTCAAAAACTGGGGCGAAAGCTGGCAATTGTGATGCAAAATAGTAAAGGAGGCCTCCCTATGTCAGCTGATCAAAAGAAGAATACTGTTGCTGAAAATGACAATCCTGCGCTGAGCAAGGTTATCGAACGCAACATTCGTACCATCATCCATCTTCGCAAAAAGTCACTGAAGGAACGCACCCTCCAAGATCGTATTGCGGATGCAATTACTTCTTTTTCGGGTCGCATGGCCTTCGCTTACATGCACATCATTTGGTTTACGGTCTGGATCGTTTTGAATAGCGGGCTTTTTGGCATCACTCCGTTTGACCCATTCCCATATGGACTGCTTACCATGGTCGTTTCGTTGGAAGCGATCTTTCTTTCTACTTTCATCTTGATCAGCCAAAATAGAGAGGATGAAGAAAACGATCGCCGCGCCGACTTGGCTTTACACATTAGCCTGCTCAACGAACATGAGGTAACGCGAGCGCTGCAAATGCTGGATGCGATTCAAGAGAAATTGGGAATAGTCGATCATGCCAATAGTGAGCTAGCCGATCTCGAAATGGAGACCAAGCCCGAAGATGTATTGGCCGAGATCGAACGCTTGCAAGCATTGGATAATGCAAAAAGGTTAGGCTGACCCCCATCGCGGCCTTTTGCCTTACTCGTTTATAAGTCTGAAGGAAGCTGCGCTCAAGTTGAATTCCGTCATGCTGATGTCGAGTTCGCTTTCGGGCGCGGCAAACGAAACTATCCAAAGGAAATCGTCGTTGACAAATACATAATTGACAATTGCCGTGACTACGTCTTCATCAAAGCCAAGAGACGAGGAATCGACAGTGACGACAAAGCGGTAGGCATCCAGGTCGGGGTGAGCAAATGAACCTTCTTCGAAAACCTCAGAGCCGGGGAAAAGGTTGGTTATTTGCGCTTTGAAAAATTGAGCAACAGAGGCGGCCGGGGCTCCGCTGAAAAGCTGGTTTTGTATGCCAAAAACGATCGCACTGGTTCTAAAGACGAGGCTGGGTTGGTTATCTACTGCAAACAGGCGGATATTGCTTTTGTTTTGTTCAGCAAGTTGGGCCACGAGTTCGCTGCCACCGTTGCGCAACGAATCAATGATGGCTTGTATCTCTTCGGGCGAGCTGCCGCCTTCATAAGTATCAGGCAATGTGATTTCGAATCCCGCACCGGCAAAGAGCTTTAGGCCAGCGACGTGAACCGTTGCAGTTGGTGTTTGGCTCGGTGTTGGTGTGGGCGACGGAGTGAACGTGGGAGAAGGCGTGGGTGTAGAGGTGGGCGTTGGCGTGGGCGAAGCGAATAAACTCAGCACGGTGTCCACTGCGCCGCAACCGGGGGTCGCCAGCCCTAATAGCAGGATCAGGGCGATCAGAATGCTTGGTTTTTTCGCTCGTGCCGACATATCAGCCTCGCTAACGCTTTAATAACGTGAAGTGTTAGTTCTTCTTCACGGCCAACTGTAGCTTCTCGCCTTCAATATTCTGCTCTTCGGCGAAGGCTCCTGCGGGTGCGCTGCCTTCCCTCAACTCCGTGCTCAAGGTTTCGGATTTGATCGTATCGGCAAAATCGCGCAGCACCGCGGCCAGTTCGCCGTCGGCTTGGTAATAGGTAACTATGCGGTCTTCGATATTGAAGCCGGCCTTCTTGCGCATATCCTGGATGCGGCGCACGATCTCGCGCGCCAGGCCTTCGGCCTTAAGCTCGGGCGTGATGGCTGTATCCAGCCCCACGGTGACGCCTTTGTCGGCGGCCACAGCCAGGCCAGCCGACGGCTGGCTGTTGACCAGGATCTCGTCCGGCGCCAGTTCCACCGTTCCCGAATCCAATTGCAAGCTCACAGATTCGCCGGCGTCGATCTTGGCTTTCACTTCGGCCGCGTTTAAGCCTTCGAGCGCTTTGCGCAGCTTGGGGAAATCCGCGCCGAACTTGGGGCCGAGTTTCACGTTATCCGGCTGCAGGCGATAGGTCACCAGTTCGCCGGCGTCTTTCACGAAGACCAGCTCTTTCACGTTCAGTTCGTCTTTGACGATTTCTTCGAGGTAATCCGGCAGCTGGCTTGCGCCAGTCGCCGAATGCACCAGCGCTTTCGCAAGCGGCTGGCGCACCTTGAGATTGGCGCCGCCGCGGGCGCTGAGCCCCAGGCTGGCGATCTGGCGCGCCAAGCCCATCTCGGCGATGAGCGCGTCGTCGATAGCTTTGCTATCGGCTTGCGGCCACAGCGTTTGGTGCACACTGCCGTGCGCGTCTTTGTTCTGGGCCGCGACCAAGTTCTGATAGACCTCTTCCGCCACGAAAGGCGTCATTGGCGCGAGCAAGCGCACCAGCTTGACCAGCACGTGATACAGCGTGGCGTAAGCAAGTTTTTTGTCGGCGTCCTGTTCGCTGCGCCACAAGCGGCGGCGGCTGCGGCGCACGAACCAATTCGACAGATCATCGATCAGAGATTCAACTGCGAGAGTTACGGAAAAAACATCCCAGTCATTTAGTCTGTTAGTCGAGTGGTCGATTGTTTGGTTTAAGCGAGCCAGGATCCAGCGGTCGAGCGGGTTGTCGCTCTTCGGCGTAGCGCCTTCGGGATGATCCGGATCGAAGTTCTTCGGCTCCGGCTTCCAGCCGTCCAAGCGCGCGTAGGTAGCGAAGAAGCTGTACACATTCCAGAGCGGGATGAGGAAGCGGCGGCGCACATCGTCGGCGCGGTTGTAGCCGAAGAGCAAGTTGTTCTCCGGCTTCTGCGCGCAATACATCCAGCGCATCACGTCCACGCCCATCTTGTCGGCGGCCTCGTTGAACTCGATGGAGTTGCCGGCGCTCTTGTGCATCGGCTTGCCCTTCTCATCCAGCAGCGTCGAATAGCTAAACAAGTTGAGGAAGGGCGCGGTCTCCGCCAACACGGTGCCCATGGCCAGCAAACTGTAGAACCAGTTGCGGAACTGGCCGGGGAAGCTTTCGCTGATCCAGTCGGCGGGGAACCACTTACGCCAATATTCGGGATCCTGGCGATAACGCAGCGTGCTGAACGTGACCACGCCGGCGTCCAGCCAGGGATTGCCCACATCCGGGATGCGGCTCATATTGCCACCGCAAGCCGTGCACTTGAGCTTGACCGCGTCGATGTAGGGCCGATGCGGCGTGTGGCCAGCGAAGGTGTCCCAGCCAGAGATGGCGGCCTTCTCCAGCTCGACTTCGCTGCCGATGACGGTGTGCTCTTTGCAGTCGTCGCAGACCCAGATGGGCAGCGCCAAGCCCCAATAGCGTTTCTTGCTGATCATCCAATCGTGCATGTTGCGCAGCCAATCCATTTCGCGGGCGTTCCCAAATTCGGGCACCCAGCGGATCTGGTCGACCACGTCCATGATCTGGTAGCGCAGGCTGCGGTCTTTTTCTTCGGCAGTCAGTTCTTCGCGCGGCTTGTCATACGTTTCGCCCATGCTGATGAACCATTCGTCCACCACGCGCCAGACCAACTCGGTCTTGCAGCGCCAGCAGGTGGGATAGCGATGGGTGTAGTCGGCGACGTTGTAAAGGATGCCTTTCTTCTCAAGGTCTTTGAAGATCGGGTCGGTCGCCTCGGCCACTTTGAGGCCGGTGAGAAAGCCGAAGCCCTTAACGATG
>JBKJWG010000076.1:0-12839 GCA_046716985.1 Anaerolineales bacterium
CACTTCTGCCGAGCGGCGAGAAAAAAGGCAAGTGTCATTTAAAGCATATCGCCGCGTTGATTGCGATCGAGGGCTTAGTGGCTTGGGAGGTGGCAGGGCGCTTGTCAGGTCACTTGATTCGCACGCAACTTTATTACAGTATCTTTCCGGCTTTTGCGATCTTGGCCGCCTACGGTTTCGCCGCGGCCGAGCGCTTCCGACTGCCCAAACTGCGACTGGGCCGCGTGCTGGGCGCACTAGTTGTCATTAGTCTTGGATTCAACGTGTCGCAATTTAGTCTGGATGCAGGGAATTCTGGTTCGCTGCAGTTTTGGAGCGGTGCGACAAGTGAGGAGACCTACCTCGAAAATAACCTTGGTCTATACGCGTTGGTCATGCATTCGTTGCCGACTGAGCTGCCAGCCGATGCGCGTGTGCTGATGTTGTGGGAGCCGCGCGGCTACGCCTGCGCGCCGGGCTGCGACTCGGACGAAATCATTGATCGTTGGCCGCACGATTTTGCTAAGTATGGCTCCGCTGAGAGCGTGCAGGCTGCCTGGCGTGGGGCAGGCTACACGCACGTACTCTATTATCGGCTGGGTGCCCAGTTTATTTACGCCGACCCTCAACATTTTCATTCGTTTGATCTGGATAGGCTGGAAGAGACTTTGACGAACTTGAAACTCGTGCGTGATTACAACGGCGATTACTTGCTCTTTTCTCTTGCTCCATGACAAGTCGACATTATTCGCTGTTGTATTTGGCGGCGTTAGCCACGTTGTTTTTGGTCGCCAGCTTTGAGCATTCGCCCGGCTACATGGACGCCGATTATTACTTGCTCACGGGGCAGCAATTGGCGCTGGGCAGCGGTTTTAGCGAGCCGGTGCTGTGGAATTATTTGGATAATCCAACGGGGCTGCCACACCCTTCGCACGCATACTGGATGCCGCTTTCTTCGCTGCTGGCTGCGGCAAGTATGAAGATAGCCGGAGCCATTACCTTTGAAGCCGGGCGCGGCCTGTTCACTTTATTGGCGGCCGCCATTGCGCCGCTGACGGCGCGATTAACTTTCGTGCTGACCAAACAAACTCGATCAGCTCTTTTCGCGGGTGGCTTAGCAATCCTTCCAGCTTTTTACTTGCCTTATCTGACGACACCTGACAGCTTTGGTATCAGTATGGTTTTGGGCGGCCTTTTCTTTTTGATGTTAATCAGTATCAAGAAAAATAAATTAACAGGCGGGCAGGCTCTCGGATTGGGCGCCCTGGCAGGCTTGATGCATCTGGCGCGCGCCGAAGGCTTGCTCTGGTTGCTTGTAGCCATTTGGGCCGTGTGGACCTTATCGAAACGCAAATCGGTTCTATTTTTGGTTTTGGCTGGATATTTACTTTTCATGGGGCCGTGGTTGCTGCGCAATTGGCTGGCGTTCGGCACGCCGTTCGCACCAGGCGCAAGCCACACACTATGGCTAACCAATTACAACGAACTGTTCGCATACCCGGCTAGCCAACTGACTACGGCACATTGGCTGGCTTCAGGGTGGGGAGCTATTTTGCAAGCGCGGCTGACCGCGCTTGGGCAGAATTTGCTGAGCGCAGTCACCGTGCAGGGATTGATATTTCTTGCGCCGCTCATTGTTTGGGGCGCGTGGAAGCTGCGCAAGCAATTTAGTGTGCGATTGTTTGCTGGGATTTGGTTGGCCTTGCTGTTCGTGATGAGCTTTGTCTTTCCTTTCTCTGGTGGACGCGGCGGCTTTTTTCACGCCAGCGCAGCTTTGCAGCCCATGGCTTGGGCATTGGCCGCGGTAGGGCTGCAGGCGTTTGTCGAGTGGGGCGTGGCGCGCCGCGGCTGGCAACGCCAACAAGCTTTTCGCGTGCTGGCTGCCGGCGCACTAGTGCTCGCGTTCGCTTTGAGCGCGTATGTGATCAAGGTGCGAGTCATCGGCGTTAATGTCAACAAACCTGTTTGGGATCAAAGCGCCGTGCATTACGCTGAATTGGATCAAACTCTAAATGAGAAGGGCATTCCTGCAAATGCGATCGTCATGGTCAATAATCCGCCCGGGTTCGCGTTGGCAACTGGTAGATCCGCGATCGTGATTCCTGATGGAGGGCTTGAATCCAGCCTGGCCGCGGCCGAACGTTACGGTGCAACTGTCTTGCTGCTGGAAGCCAACCATCCTGAAGGACTCAATCAGGTTTATGACCAGCTGCAGCAGCTTACAGGTTTGGATTACCTCGTTACCTTAAACGGTACCCATGTCTTTCTCATCCCTTGATCGAATGACTGTCGGGCTGCCCCGCAAGCAGGTGCTTGCGTTCGGCGTGTTGGCCGCGGCGGCAATAGGTGGCTATTTGATTTACAGCGCCCAAGCCAGCGGTTCGGGCTTTCCACTGGATGATGCTTGGATCCATCAAGTCTATGCGCGCAACTTAACGGAACGCGGCGAGTGGGCGTTTAATCCTGGGCAACCCTCCGCGGGTGCCACCAGCCCGCTGTGGGTGATTCTGCTCGCGGTCGGCTATTGGCTAGGGCTCGCGCCTTTTGTATGGACATTCCTTCTGGGCTGGCTCTCTCTTTTTGTGCTTGGAGTGGCTGGCGCTGCAGTTTTTCGATTGCTGGCGCCAGAATGGGCGCATGGTTCTGTTTGGGTGGGCGCACTGCTCATTCTTGAATTTCATTCAGTCTGGTCGGCTGGGTCGGGAATGGAAACGATTGTTTTCACGACCTTGTGCATAACCGTGCTCGCAATGGTCCTTAACGGCAAAAATGCTAAAGAAAAAACGACGCATTGGTTCGCTGGCGGTTTGCTAACCGGCGTTGCAGTCTTGGTGCGGCCCGAAGGTCTGACCTTGATTGCCCCGCTTCTGTTGGCTGCGCTCCTCATTCAAAAATCGGGAGAAAAGATAAAACTGATGGCGGCCTTGCTTATCGGCTTTGCTCTCCTCTTTCTGCCCTACCTTCTGTTTAATCACGCGATATCTGGATCGTGGTGGCCGAACACGTTTTACGCGAAGCAGGCTGAATATGCAGAGCTACTGGCCCACCCTTTTTTTATACGGCTGGCCCAATTGTCTTTCCAGGTGATTATTGGCCCGGGTGTTTTGCTGACCCCCGGTTTGTTTTATTTCATTTATCGAGGGGTCCGCGAAAAAAACTGGCTGCCTCTGATGTGCCTCGTTTGGGTGATGGGTTTTCTGGTCTTGTATGCGCTGCGCTTGCCAGTCACCTACCAGCACGGGCGGTATGTCATGCCGGTCATTCCGATCTTCATCCTACTCAGCTCGGCAGGACTTGCCCGCTGGATCCAATTAAATTCGGTCAATCTTTGGCGTAGAGTTGTGAGCAAAGCTTGGGTCGGGGCGGTTGCACTAGGAACGCTGGTTTTCTACGGACTAGGCGCCCCCGCGTACGCCAACGATGTCGCCTTCATTAATACGGAAATGCTGGCTACAGCTAGCTGGGTTAGAGACAATACGCGTGCAGACGCGTTGATCGCCGCCCATGATATCGGCGCGTTGGGCTATTTTGCCCAGCGCCCGATCTTGGATTTGGCCGGGCTGACCTCGCCTGAGATTATTCCATTTATTCGCGACGAAACCCGTTTGGCTGATTATCTCAGTGAACGAAACGCGGATTACCTGGTGACGTTTCCGGGCTGGTATCCCCAGCTCACATCAGGGGCTGAACAGTTGTTCCAAACCACGGGGCTGGTCAGCCCAGCGCTAGGTGGCGAGAACATGGCTGTATATCGCTGGCCTGATTAATTGCTGGCGATTCGTGGCTATGCTATACTCGCTTTCTCGCCCTTTTAGCTAGAGCATTTGGGCGCAAAAAGTGAAGCCAACGGCCAAGATCAGCCTGGTGGTGGTAGATGACCACCCCATCTTTCGCCAGGGGGTAGTGGATGCGTTTTCGCTTGAGAAAGATCTGGTGGTCGTGGGCCAGGCTTCCGACGGAAACGAGGGCCTTGCGCTGATCAAGAAGCTAGACCCGCACGTAGCCGTGGTGGATGTGAACCTTCCCAGCATCAATGGCCAACAACTGACTCGCCATCTAAAAAGCGAAAAGAGACATACCCGTATTGTTTTGCTGACTGCTTATGACGACAGCTCGCAAGTGGTGCATTCGATGGCGGCCGGGGCGGCAGCTTATTGCGTCAAAGACATCGACCCGTTGAAGTTGATCGAAATTGTGCGGGCCGTTTCGCAAGGAAACTACGTGGTGGCTGAGACTGTTTTGGACCAAGCCGGTTTGCAGCGCTGGCTAGGCGAACGCACCGATCTTTCCGGCCGAGCCTACAGTGACCCCGGAGACCCGTTCGAACCGCTTTCGGCTCGCGAGATGGAAGTGCTGGAATGTGTAACGCGCGGTATGAGCAATAAGGAAATTGCCACCAGCCTCGATATCAGCCATCAAACAGTGAAGAATCATGTGACGGCAATACTGCGTAAACTAAATGTTGAAGATCGCACCCAAGCGGCAGTATATGCTTTGCGACGCGGCTGGGTGCGCCTTTACGAAAATTCAGAAAAGCCCTAGGAGCAAGATTTGGCCTTACCCAAGAAAGCCAAAGCGCAGACCGCGCAACTGGCTTCCAAAGCAGTAATAGAAGAATTGGACGAGGAGATCGGCCTCGTTTCGCGCGAGCTGAGCGAGGTCGACCTGCTGCTCAGCCAGAGCAAAGGTGAAGTCGAGAAGCTTACTCAACGCAACGCGACCATCAATGCCCACCTGCAGCAGATCCAGACGCAGATAGAAGAAGTGCCGGCGCCTGATATTCGCGTGGCCTATGACGCTGCGCTTGAAGCGCAGCAGCGCTTAGTGGTGATGCGCAGCCAGCTGGAAAAATTGCATAGCGATAAAAGTCATTTGGAGCACCAGCTTGAAGTTTTGAAGAAAATTAAAGAATCAAGTTCCGGCGGCACGCGCAAGCAGGAAAATGGACGCAGTCCCCAGGCTTCGATCGAAGTGATGATTCAGGCGCAGGAGCAAGAGCGCCAGCGCCTCTCGCGGCAAATGCACGACGGTCCCGCTCAGGCGCTTTCAAATTTCATCTTGCAAACCGAGATCGCGTTGCGCTTGTTCGAAGTGGATCAGGAGCAAGCTCGTCAGGAACTGAATAGTTTGAAAGCGGCCGCATCCACAACCTTCCAGAAGGTGCGCGACTTTATCTTCGATCTGCGCCCGATGATGCTGGATGACTTGGGCTTGGTGCCGACTATCAAGCGCTATGCCGATCACTTGGCCGAGAAGATGGGTATGGAGGTGTCTGTGAGTGTTACCGGCTCTGAGCGCCGGCTGCAGCCTTATTTAGAAGTTGTCGTTTTCCGCGCCATTCAGGAACTGATAAGTAATGCTGCCTTGCACACTCAGGCTAGCAGCATGAAGGTGCAACTCGATATCAGTGAGCATCAGGTGCGGGCCGGCATCGAGGACAATGGGCGCGGTTTCGACCCGCACGCTATACCGGCTGAGGCCGAGTTGACCATCAAAGCCATCCGCGAGCGTATGGACCTACTCGGGGGTACATTTGACCTGGATAGCGCTGTGGGGCAAGGCGCCCGTTTTAGCTTCACTGTACCCGCCGAAGCCAAGCCATTAGTCGCTTAAAACCCACCCTTTAGGCTGAACAAAGCTTGCTTAGCTGCAAGGCCTTTTTAGTACCTAAAAACTATTGCGTATTTACCTCCGGACTCTATAATTTAGTAGCCTCTGCGCTTTGTAGAGAGTTGTGTGGAAAGGAGGAATACATATGTTTTTTACAAATGAAAAGGGCCAAGGGCTCGTTGAATACGCGTTGATTCTCGTGTTGGTGGCCATTGTGGTCATCGTCATCGTGTCCCTGCTCGGCGGATCCATAGGAAACGTTTTCAGTAATATCATCGCCAACCTCTAATCCACGGCGAATATTAATCCAACGCAGCCCTGGCAACTGCCAGGGCTGCGTCCGTGATAGGGCACGGGCGTTCTGGCCACGATTAAAAAGCTTTGCAATGTGGCGAATACGCCCTTTATCAGGTAGACTAAACAGCACGTTTTGCCTAGAGATTAGCGCGTTAGTTCGAAATTATTAAGGCGCGGAAGGACGACTATGCGATTGGGAAGATTACTCATCGTGTTGGCTGTCGTAGTGATTCTGGTGTTGGTTGCCGTCTATCTTCTGCTCAACCTGGGCGGCACGCCGCCCGAAGATGCTGCAGGGACGATCGACATTGTCATAGTTGTCCAACCTATTCCGCGCGGTGGCATTATCACTGCCGATCAATTGGGTTACCTGGCGTACCCGGCTGGGCAAACCATCGAGGGTATGTTCACCAACACCGCTGATGTTGTAGGTAAGCGGGCGCGCTACGAGTTGCAAGCCGGCGTGCCGCTGACCCAAAGCATGGTTGTAGAGACCGCAGCTGAGGTGGCCGAGACCGGCTCAGATACAGCGCTGCTGATCCCGGCCGGCATGGTGGCTTTCCCGATTCCCATTGATCGCTTTTCTAGCCTGGCTTATGGCTTGCGCGCCGGCGATCATGTGAACGTGATCTCTACGATGCTTTTTGTTGCTCTCGATGGCAGTTACCAAGCCGTTCAGCCCAACAATATCGCCGGAGTGCAAAGCCCGGGTCCTGTAATCATCTCCTCTGGGACAGATGGCTCGTCTACCATCACAATTGATGCGCTCATCAACATTCTGACTGCGCAAGTCGTCCCCGCCGCTGGATCTCCGCAAGGACGGACCGAGACAGATCCTTTGCTTGGCACCTTCTATGTAATCCCATCGGAACCACAGCGCCCGCGCCTGGTTAGCCAGACTCTCTTGCAAGATATCGTGATCTTGCATGTCGGCAACTTCCTTTATACCGATCAAAACGGCGATGAGGTTCAGCCTCCCTCGACTCAAATCGATGCGGCCGGCAACGCGGTACCTGCGTCGGTCAACCCGCCTGATATCATCACCCTGATCGTTTCTCCGCAAGACGCGGTGACATTGAACTATCTCGTATATGCTGGCGCTGATTTGACGCTAGCATTGCGCTCGGTGGGCGACGATAGCGTGATAAGCACGAACGCGGTGACGCTCGAGTATTTGCTGACGACCTATAACATTCCCAAGCCCAACGAGCTGCAGCCACTGCCTTATGGACTGGAACCGCGCGTCGATTCATTGATCTCACCCACTCAGCAGGACCAGTTACCTCAGCCGGCACAATAGCGGGCTGAGGCTAACCTTGTATTAGGTATGGCCCCCGAAGAAAAAATTCGCGTTCTGATCGTGGATGACGTCGCGGAAACCCGCGAGAACATCCGCAAGCTATTGCAATTCGACGCGCAGGTCGAAGTTGTGGGCGCTTCGCGCAACGGCGTTGAAGGGGTTGAACTGGCTATCGAGACCCAGCCAGATGTCGTACTGATGGATATCAACATGCCGGATATGGACGGCATCACAGCCACCGAAGCCATTCGCAAGAAAGTCCCTTTCACCCAAATTGTCATTCTTTCGGTCCAAGGCGATTCCAACTATATGCGTCGGGCCATGCTGGCCGGGGCGCGCGATTTCCTCACCAAGCCTATTGACGTCGACGAACTCAGCGCGGCTATCCGCCGCGCCGGAAAAGTGGCGCGCAATGAAAAAGAAAAATTATCCGGCGCGGCCTTCGCCGGGCAGGGCGGCCCCACTTCGGCCACCGGCCAGTTAATGCCCGGTGACCAGGGGCACGTAATCACGGTGTTTAGCCCTAAGGGTGGCACCGGTAAGACTACGATCGCCGCCAACCTGGCGGTTGCCATGAAGCAGCAAGGTCACACCGTTGCTGCAGTCGATGGCAACTTGCAATTTGGAGATCTCTCTTTCTTTTTCAATGAGCAAGGACGCAACAATGTGGCCGACCTGGCGCCGCGCGCGGATGAACTCGACCGCGATGTGGTTTCTGACGTGATCATCCGCCATGAAGCATCAGGCGTGCATATTTTGGCAGCCCCGATGCGCCCGGAATATGCTGACTCGGTAACCGGTGAGCAATTCGGCGCAGTGGTACGTTATTTGAGCCGAATGTATCCTTACGTTCTAGTGGACACCGGCTCATTGCTCAATGACCTGACCCTGGCGGCCCTGGATGCAGCCGATCTGGTTTTATTGGTCATTACACAAGATATTCCTTCTATCAAGAATGCGCGCCTCTTTTTAGATCTGGCTGATGGCTTAGGGATTTCACGCAGTCAGATCGTGCTGGTGATGAATCGCTTTGATAAGCGCCGCAGCATTACACCCGAACGGGTGCGCGACAACTTCAAGAAAGAAGTCGGCGCGATCATTCCTCTTGATGAAAAACTGGTGGTGCCAGCAATGGACCGCGGCGAGCCTTTTGTGCTGCGCAACGGCGCCACGCCGGTAGCCAAAGCAATCAGCGACCTGGCGGGTGTGGTGGTTAGCACGCTAAAATCTAAGGTGCCTTCGCAGATCGAAGCTACTTAATTGCTCCCGGAGAATAACTAAATGTCATTGATGCGCCGCCTTGAACGCGGTCAATCTGAAGAGGAAGAAAAACAGAGTCCGGTGCCGGAGAAGAAAGAACCCACTGGAGAGCTGACAAGCAGTGCGCGCCTGGGGACCCTGCGGGCACGCCGCGTAAATGCACCTAGCGGTACCGGCAACCGCGGCGGTTACCTGGATCTCAAGTCGCGCGTGCAGAACCAGTTGCTGGCGGAAATGGATCCCGGACTTGATGTAACTAATCAAGAGGGTGTGCGCCGCACCATCCAGGAGTTGTTTGAACAGATCCTGGTCGATGAAAATATTGTTCTCACACGGCCAGAGCGCCAGCGTCTCTTCGAACAGATCGCGGCAGAGATACTTGGCTTTGGCCCGCTACAGCCCCTACTGGAAGATAAAAGCGTGACCGAAATCATGGTCAATGGATACAAGAACGTTTACGTTGAGCGCGAAGGCAGGCTGCATCGCGCCGCGATCACTTTTGAAAACGACGAACACGTAATGCGCATCATCGACCGCATCGTCGGGCCGCTCGGCCGCCGCGTCGACGAGTCCAGCCCCTATGTGGACGCGCGCCTGCCGGATGGCTCGCGCGTCAACGCGGTTATTCCACCGATCTCTTTAGTGGGGCCAACGCTTACCATTCGTAAGTTTTCCAAGGACCCGATTACTGTGGATCAGTTGGTCGGGTATGGCTCGATTTCGACAGACGGGATGCAGTTGCTCAAAGCCTGTGTTGAAGCCAACCTGAATATCATTATTTCGGGCGGCACGGGTTCTGGTAAAACCACTTTGCTGAACGTGCTCTCAAGTTTTATTCCCAGTGACCAACGCATTGTAACGATCGAAAACGCGGCCGAGTTGCAACTGCGCCAGGAGCATGTGGTTACATTGGAAACGCGCCCGGCTAATATTGAAGGCAAGGGCGAGATAACTGCGCAGCAACTAGTGGTGAACTCTTTGCGCATGCGCCCCGACCGCATCATCGTGGGCGAGATCCGCGCCGGCGAAGCGCTGGACATGTTGCAGGCTATGAACACTGGCCACGAAGGCTCGATGACCACTGCCCATGCGAATAGCCCGCGCGATGTGATTTCGCGCATTGAAACCATGACGCTGATGGCCGGCTACGACTTGCCTGTACGGGCCATCCGCGAACAAATCGCGTCGGCGCTCGACGTGATCGTGCATGTGGACCGCCAGCGTGACGGCACGCGTAAGGTGGTCAACATCAGTGAAGTCGTAGGCATGGAGGGCGATGTCATCACCCTCACTGACGTTTTCGAATATGAGCAGACCGGTTTCGAAGAAGGCAAGATCGTTGGGCAACTGCGCTCCACCGGATTGCGCCCTAATTTTGTCGAGCGTATTGAAATGATGGGCGTCCATTTGCCTGCCTCACTATTTGGGCTGGGCAGTCGCCGCCCCTTCAACTAGAGAAAAGCCATGCCTCTTTTCTTGTGGATCGGTATCGCCCTTGCAGTGCTCTTATTAGCGGCTGGCTTGGTCGTGACGTTGACTAGCCAACGCTCATTAGTGGAAGAACGGCTCGAAAGTTATTTAGAAGAAAACAAAGATAAGCCGAAGGAAGCGGTGGAACGACAGAGCCGCGTGGCCCTGCTTACCAATTGGATCACCAAGCGCGTGGATGCCACCAATTTCGGTGACAACATCGCCCGTGAGTTGGCGCGGGCAGACTTGAAACTTAAATCGGGTGAATATATAGCTATATGCGTTGCGTCCAGCTTGTTCACTGGGGTCTTTGGTTATTTCTTCGGCAGTGGTTCTTATTTATTCGCTTTAGCCGGACTGATCTTTGGCATCTTCATCCCCCGGTTTTTCGTGCGTTCTCAGCAAGGCAAGCGCCTGCGCAAATTCAACGATCAGCTGCCCGATATGCTCAACCTGATGGTCAATGGGTTGCGCACTGGGTTCTCTGCGTTACAGGCCATGGAAGCGGTGAGCCGCGAATTGCCTTCACCGATCAGCGACGAGTTCAGGCGGGTGGTGCAGGAGATGTCGCTGGGCGTGGCTATGGAAGGCGCACTGGAGAACCTGCAGCGCCGCATCGCCAGCGACGACCTCGATCTGGCTGTCACCGCTCTAAATATCCAGCGCGAGGTGGGCGGCAACCTGGCTGAGATCCTCGATACGATCTCCTACACAATCCGCGAGCGTATCCGTATTTATGGTGAGGTGCGTTCGGTGACGGCACAAGTCAAATATTCCGGGCGCTTTTTAGCGCTCATGCCGATCATTTTGGCTTTCGCGTTGTGGGGATTGAACCGAGATTACATGATGCAATTCTTCGAAGAACCGCGCGCCTGCGGCGTGATCATGCTGGTTATTTCCGGGATCATGCTTGCGGCTGGATATTTCGTGCTGAATAAAATCGGCACGATCGAAATTTAATCTTTGCCATGTTCTGGATATCTATACTCCTGCTGCTCGTCGTGATCGGAGCGGCCGTTGCATTGGTGGTTATCGGCCTGCGCGAAAGCCGCGGGGTCGATCCGCTGGCCGAGCGACTTGCCGAGTATGCCGAACGCGGCGGAGTGACCAGCTTAGAAGAGATCGAACTTTCGCAGCCGTTCATGGAGCGCGTCATCTTTCCGGCGGCGCAACGCTTTGGGGAATTAGCCCAGAGATTTACCCCGCAGAACGCGATAAACGAAACCCGGCGCAAATTGGATATGGCCAGCGCGCCCCGCTGGTTAGAGCCGACGGTGTTCCTGGCCTCGCGCTTGATCTTCGGGCTGGGGCTGGGACTGATGATGTTTTTCGTTTTTTCGCTCTCACCCACCATCTCGCCTTTTTCTCTGACCGCACTGCTTATCACAGGTTTTTCGATTCTGATTGGGTTCTTTCTGCCAAACATGCTGGTCAATCGTCGCATCCGCCGACGCCAGCGCGTGGTGTTGAATGCGATGCCGGATGCACTAGACCTGCTCACCATTTGCGTTGAAGCCGGTTTAGGCTTCGATGGGGCAATGAAGAAAGTTGTAGAGAAATGGGATAACGAACTTTCTTTGTCCTTTGCGCGTGTGCTGCAGGAAATCCAGTTGGGCAAATTGCGCCGTGAAGCGTTGCGCGATATGTCCGACCGCCTCGATGTTGTGGAGATGGATAGCTTTGTCGCCGCAGTGATTCAGAGCGAGCAGTTGGGCGTGAGCATGGCGCGCGTACTACGTGTGCAAGCGGATGCTATGCGTATTAAGCGCCGCCAGCGTGCCGAAGAGAATGCCCAGCGCGCTCCGGTAAAGATGCTTCTGCCCATGGTCTTCTTGATCTTCCCCACTATTGTGATCATTTTGCTCGGGCCTGCTGTCCTGCAGATCATCCGCTCGGGCGCGTTCTTCTAATCGGCAAGGGGGAATTTAGGGGTGGGGCGCCTCTGCGGTTTTGATCAAGTTTATTCTCAAGCTCTTGACTGGCTGTTCCCGGCTCGCTGCGCGGGTTGTGGCGCGCTTGGTGAGCATTGGTGCGCAAGATGCCAAGCGCAGGTGCAAAGGCTGGCGGAGCCACTTTGCCTGCGCTGTGGCACGCCGTTGCAGGCCAAAGGCGAAGATTGCGCGGCTTGCAGCCAACGCGAATTTGCTTTTACCGCCGCCCGCGCCTGGGCGCGTTACGCGGGTGAATTGCGCCAGGCGATCTTGAAATTGAAAAGGCGAAAAAACGAAGCGCTCGGCCGTGCCTTGGCACCCGGTTTGATAGAAACCCTGCAAGAACGGAATTGGAAAATTGACGCGATCATTGCGATTCCGCTTGCACCGCGCCGGCTGGCCGAGCGCGGATACAACCAGGTTGACTTAATGGCCGCGCCATTGGCCAAAGCCGTACATATCGGCTTGCTGCCAGGGGCATTGCTGCGGCGGGTCGAAACGCAGCCACAAAAGGGGTTGACCATTCGTGAGCGCTGGGAAAACACACGCCATGTGTTTGAAGCCGATGTGGCTCAAGTGCGCGGGCGCAATGTGTTGGTTATGGACGACATCATGACCACCGGAGCAACGCTCAGCGCGGCAGCAGGAGCGCTGAAAGATGCCGGGGCGAAGTCGGTTTATGCCCTCACGTTAGCCCGTACCTTGTTGGAAGACGACCCGCGCGTTTGGTAAGATAGCTAACAGCAAAAAACCGCGCTAGGAGCCTGTAATGAACACAGTGGAAGTCTACGGCCGTGAGATGAAAGTGGACGATGCCTTGCATGATTACATCAGCAAACGCGCCTCTAAATTAGATCGCTACATGGAAACGATTGACGAGGCCCGCATAGACCTGATCTATAGCAAATCTGCGCGAGCGGCGCAAGATCGCTTTAAGGCTCAGATCACCTTGCGCGGCACCGGCTTTGCACTGCGCGCGGAGGAGCGCGCTG
>JBKJWG010000077.1:0-8705 GCA_046716985.1 Anaerolineales bacterium
ACCCAATTCCTACCAAGATCACAAATATAAGTGGATTCCAAAACGATGTCATAAACTCGGAGATGACCGTCAGGGTAGCAGGCAGACTTTCCATCAGGCTGGCAAAATAATTCCAATTACCTGGATAAAAAGAAACAGTGTCAAAACGAAACACAGGTCTTGATGACAAATATTGCAAAAGAATAAAGCCAGTTATCGCTGCGAAAGATGTGCCCGCTACTATTTTTGCTCGCTTTGTGAGCGGGTAGGTTGATCGCAGCAGATATAAAAGAAAGGCGATGGATGAGAAAAAGATGCCTATGCTGTGCATTAAGATCATCGCAACGACCAGAATCACAACTAAATAATCATTGCGATGATTTTCCCTTAGAATTATTCCCCAAGCTAAGAACGCCAATGCCAGGCAGAAGGTGGTGGGAATTGCAAAATGCAAACCTTGACTCGCAAACACCACTGGGGCAAGCAAGATTAGTCCCGTAGTAGCGACTCGTTCGCCCCATACTGCTTTCAACCAATAGACCACAGCAAGGGGAATAAATATTTTCCCTATCAGGTAAACCAGATCAAAAGCTGCTTCAAGCGAAAGGCCCAATGAATTCAAGCCAGCCAAAATAAATGAGTGCAGCGGATGGTAAAGCACAAAGAGGCGCGTGTATTCTCTATTCCGCAGTGCGGCGCTGTCTTCATTGTCTGTGGGCGTTAAGAATTGCGTGCGCAGATCGTTCAGCGCCGGGCAATTCTGAGTGAAACATCCTGCCTTGATTTCCGCGGCCTTAAGAATGTAGCCGTAACCGTCATCACCACCAATTGGCAGCTCTCGGCTTATCAAAGGCAGCGTTACATAGGCTTGTGCCAAAACGTATACGCCCACAGCCAGCAGGAAAGCGGTTCTCGCTCCCCAAAATGAACCAAAGCGCTCCAACAAAGGAACCCACCACCGGAATAAATTGATAAGTTTCCCCACAAGGCTGTCAAGAATAGTTTTTTTATTTGCGGTTTTCATCATCTAGGTTCGAAAAATCGATAGCCCCGTACCTGGAGCCTGCTTCTTCTATTTTTGGCGTAAGTTCACGAGCAATTATGACGTAATGTTACCTTGATATCAGTAAAGGCCTGGCCACGCCGGGCCAGGCCTTCTGTGCTTCAGGTTACTTGATAAGCGCCAACGCGTACGGCGTGGCGATGTTGAGCAGCAAACCCAGCGTAAAGAACTTACCCGCTTGGCGGTTGAAATACAGCGCCCAGCTCACGTACCACAGCGGCCAGACGGTCCAGCCTTTCGGGGGCTCCTTCGGCTTCGGCTCCGAGTAAGCCTTCCAAGTCTGGCGCAGCCGGCCAATAGCCAGGAAGGTCAGCAGCACCCACGGCCCTGTATATCCGAGCCCAACCATGGCAATGATCAAAATGTAGAAAACGACGAAGGTGACTTTGTTCAGCATCAGCGCACGCTTTTCACCGATCACAACGGGAATTGAATGCACTCGCACTTTGATGTCAGCCGCGATCTTGTCGATGTGCTTGCCAACCAGAACGGATGCCACGATCAAACCGTATGGCAAGGTGAGGATCCATGTAGCAGTAGAAATCGTGCCCGAGGCGGCGAAGGCTGTTCCGCCAATCATCAACGGGCCCCACACGATCAGCGCGGTCAACTCGCCCAAACCGGCGCGCTTGAGCACGCTGGTATACAGCAGGCTCAGCAGCAAGCCTGCCACGGCGAAGGTCACGATTGTGTAACCGCGCTGAGTGTAAAGATAAGCCATGATGGCAAAGTCGATGATGTTTAGGAGAAGCGCTGCGACCAGCAGGCCTCGCGCTGTTGTGAGCCCGCTTAAAATGGGGTGGGGGCTGTATTGCGCACGCGGGTAATCTTCGGTATCAACGCCGTTGCGCACGTCGAAATAATCGTACAGGATATTGTTGGAAGCATGCGCGATCACAAGGCCAAGCACCGCCAGCAGCCCGAAACCCCAATTGACTGAGGCGCCGCCTTTGGCGGCCTGCTCGGCCGCGATCAGCAACCCGAGCAGCCCAGAGGTGAGCGACATGGAGAACACGCATGAGCGCGAGATCACCAGCCAGCGCGTCACGTCATCCGCCAGTTCGATCTGCGGAATATTGCAGCCGTCTAGCACCATTTTCCAACGAGTCAACAAAGGAATCGGGTGCACGGGTGCAGTGCGGGTTGCGGCTCTTGTGCTCATAAAAGATCTCCTTAAGCGATTGTGAACTCTGTAATTAACGCACCTAAATAATAGCACTGGTGCAGGGTTCAAACAATAGGGAACCCAACTCAGTTCATCGTTGTAGTATAGGTTAAACCAATCCACGTTAACTAGGATTGGGCGCCTAACTCCGGAAAGGGCGATTGGACGAAGCCAGCCTGATCATCAAGGCCCGCGGTGGCGATAACGCCGCCTGGGCAGAACTTGTGCGCCTGCATCAGGCTGCCGTGTTTCGGCTGGCTTATTTGCACCTGGGTGATGCGGCCGAGGCCGAAGACGCGGCCCAGGATTGCTTGATCCGCGCCTTCCGCAGCCTGCATCGCTTTGATGAGAATCGCCCTTTGCGCCCTTGGCTCCTGCGCATCGTCAGCAACCTGGCGCGCAATCGCCGCCGCAGCCTTGGACGCTACTTTGCGGCGCTGCAGAAAGCCGCACGCGCCGAGCCAGAGAAAGTAATCGAGCCGCAAAAGAGCGCAGAAGCTGCGCAAAATGCGGACGACCTGTGGCGAGCAGTGCAGCGCCTGCCGGCCGCCATGCAGAACGTACTTTATCTGCGCTATTTCTTGGAACTTTCAGTGGAGGAAGCTGCTCAAAGTTTAGAGATTGCAGAAGGAACGGTGAAATCGCAGACGCACCGCGCTCTGGCACGGCTGCTAGAGATTATTCGTAGCGAGTTCCCTTTTTTGGAAGAAGTGTGATCGATGGACGATAAAGACTTCACTCAGCTAAGCGGTCGCTTACAACTCTCCGCCCGTGCGCTGCCTTATCCGCCCACTCCAGATCTGGCTGCTGCGTTTCTGCGCGGCCCGCTGCCGCGCCGCACACCCCGTTTGGCTTGGGCGCTGGCGGCATTGCTCGTAGCGCTAATCAGCTTGCTGGCTGTGCCCGAAGTGCGTGCTCGCGTCCTCGAATTCTTGCAGATCGGTGCGGTACGGATCATCTTTCCGCAACCTACCGAAACCGAATCCTCCGGCGCTATTTTCCCTGCTGAGAAAACAGCCACGCCAACCCTTTTCCCTTATGAAGTTCTTTCTTCTCTGCTTGACTTAGAAGGCGAAACCACACTAGCCGCCGTGCGGTTTGCGGTTGATTTTCCTATCGCACTTCCCAGCTATCCGAGCGATCTGGGAGATCCGGATAAAGTCTATTTGCAAACAACAGAAGGTGGCAAGTTTGTAGTCTTGGCTTGGCTGGATGAGCAAGAGCGGGTGGAGCTTGTGCTTTACGTTGTCGAACCCGGCGTCTCGATCACCAAAGGTCCGCCCGACGTAGTCGAAATGGCTGAGGTAAATGGCTCGCCCGCCGTGTACGCCATCGGAGATTACCTGGTCGTGATCAATGGCTCTCACCAGCCCGTGCGTTTTGTGCACGGCGCCGCGCTGATCTGGGAAGAAAACGGCCTGACCTACCGCCTTGAGGCGCCGCTACCGCTGGATGAAATGATTCGCATCGCCGAATCGATCAACGGCAACTAATGCGAACCAGCTAAAAATTCTTATCCGGCTTCGCCGGCTACTTTGAAGGTGTGCGGTTCCACCACGTCGCATAGTTCGCGAGCCAGTTTGATGAAAGCCGCGAACTCCGGACGTGAGCGCCAATCATCGATACTGCTCTGGCTATCCCAGCGGCCAAAGGAAACGAAGCGCGCCGGGTCCTCTGTATCTTGCAGCAAGTGAGCGCCGCTGGCCTTGAAGTTCTGCGCCGTCCAGGCCGCATATTTTTGCCAGGCCTGGATAAACTCTTTTTCTTTGCCAGCTTTCGCTTGCCATTGCCCCGAAGTGTACAGTCGTCCTATTTCACCCATTTCATCTCCAATCGTTTAGTGGATCGAGAAAACACAACGCTAGCTTCTACGCAGCGTCGTGAAAACAAAATAAAGTCCGAGAACAATTAAAACAATTGGCCACACTGAGTTCCACACGCTTGAGCTTCCCAGCCCGACGAAAAGGCCAAGGATCAGCAGCGGAATGGCAGGGAATATTCCCCAGCTAAGCCGTTCCCCGTTGTACCTTAACCGCGAGACAATTAGAAATGTGAGGCCCATGCCTAAGAACAATATGCCGGCTGGCTCGAAACCTAAACTATTGGGGGAGTTATCCAGGAAGGCTACCAAAGAAAGAGAAAGTAAAACTCCACTTGGGATGATCGCCCACCACATAATGCGGTTGGTTAAATAGACCACTAAGAATCCTAAACCCATCATGAAAAGAAAGATCGGTCCGCCCACGCTATCTTCGAGCGCCGGGAAAAATAAGCTAATTGCAGAAGTGAGCGTGAGCCCGGTGAGAATGAGCGCCGCCAGCGCTGCCCACCATTGGCTGCGGTTGCCAAAATAGATCGTGGCGAACATGATCGCGATCAAGCCGAAGGCGGCGGTGAAGAGAGCGTCTAGGGCGCCGCCGCTCACGATGCCGAGCTGTTGCAGCCCGAGCAGCACGCCGCCCACGATCAGAATAAGGCCGATGATATTGCGATAATCTTTGAACATTGAATGCTCCTGACTAATGAATGTTTACTGAACTTTGCGCCGACTTCGACGCGGAGGTCGACCTTGTTAGCCGCAGTTGCGTAATCGGACGACTCGTAACCCTTACCAGCCCGCGGGAAGCGCGTCTGGTCCACATTGACCGCGCCCAGCCCGGACTCGACGCGGATGCGTGCCGCCACACCTTTTGGAACCGTGACATTTATCGACGAGGCTCCTGCATCGATCTTCGCGTCTGTGTAGCCGGCGTTTTCCGGCATGGTTATCTCCACCGAACTGGCGCCGGTATCCAGGTCCAGCGATCTAACCTTTAGCGTGCTTAAGTCGAGCTTGACCTCGGAGGCTCCGCTGTCCACATCCAGGTCGAGAGGAATATTAGGGTTCAGGCTAAAATTCCATTGCCGTCGCGCACCACCCCAATTCCACGGAAAGATCCACGAAGGGTTGAAATCGGTTGTGGAATGAAGTCGCACTTCAGCTTTGCCGTTCCTCAAATCGGATTTCAAGTCAAGTGAATAGAACTTGCCCTCTAACAAATTCTCGCTTTTCGCCGCGCCCGAGACCCGGATGCTGCCCGCACCGTGCTCTACGCGTACGCGCGCCTCTTTTGCATCACCTAATGGAACCGAAATTTCCTTGAGTTCGCCGGCGTCGTCGCCCATCCAGTTGCGCCCGATCAAAATGAAAACGCCCAGCACGATCAAAAAGATCGGCCACAGCAGGCCGATTTTTACCGAAATAATTCCGAAGTTATCTAGCAGGAAAAGCGTGCCTGCTATTATGAGTATCGTTCCCCAAAACACATTGCTTTTATTCATTTGATCTTCCCATCCTCTAAACTGATTATAAACCTGAGCAGAGCAAAGTTTTCACAGAACCCGTCCCCAAGCGTAATATGTGGGCACGTGCAGCACGCGCTCGCCAGCCCGCCAGGCTCGCTGATCCTCCGCCAGTAAGCGCTCAAACTCTACGGCATCGACGCGTCCAGCCAGGTCGGCGCGCAACACCTCCGCTTCCAGCCGCCAGTCCTCTTCGATCTGCGTACCTTGTTCGCCAATCTCCAATTGCCCGCTTTCGATCTGCACCAAGCCAGCCGTCTCGAATAGTCCGGCCAGCTTGCTGCCGAGCTCAGGATCCGCGCCTTGGGCGCGCAGCGCCTCGCTCTGCAACCGCCCGAGTTCAGCCAGCGTCGCTGGCTCGTCGACCCGCTGGCCGTAATCGGGCTCGGCCAGCGCCAGCACCGCGCCGCCGCGGCGTGTCACCCGGCGCATCTCGGCTAACGCGCGCGCCGGCTCCGCCAGCCAAAGCAAAGCGAAATGGGTAAACACGATATCGAAGCTGCCATCAGAGTAAGGCAGCTGGTGCGCGTCGCCGCAAGTGAGCAGGGCGGCGGGCGCTTCTTTTTTCGCGATCTGCAAAGCCGCTTGATCGATATCCAGACCGAACAGCATTGTGCGCGGCGCTACCGCGACGGAGCGCAGCACTGCGCCCGTTCCGCAGCCAACCTCGAGCACACGGCTGGCATTTGGCAATCCTGCGCGGTTGAGTAAATGTTTGCGCAACTGCGCAGTCCATGCGGCTTGCTGCGTATAGCGGCGGTGAGCGAGCTCGAGAGGCAGGGACATAGGAATGATTATATGATTCAAACTGACCACAAAGGCACAAAGAGAAACAAAAGAGATTTTTTGTGTTCTTTGTGTCTTTGTGGTGAACTGAGCCAGAAGAAGAAGAAGAAAGTGTATACTTTCGCTATGGCCCTCGATCTTCGCAGCAGCAAGGTAGGCCAGCTTTGGCAGGGGGTGCGCAGCGACGCAGCCGTCCTATTTGCCGCCCTCACTCCGCCTGAAAAACCACGTCTCGGATTGCATTATTACGATATCGCCATGCCCAATGGGCGCAGTATGCGCATCCATTTGCGCGTAGAGCCTAGCGGCAATGGCGTGCTCTTCGTTGACGTCACCGACGTCGTGCACCTCAATCCGACCGCCGTGCTGATGGCCAAGATGGCGCTGGACGGCGTCTCGCGCGCCGAAGCCGGCGCCCGCATGGGCGCCTGGCATCCGGATGTTTCGCTCGCGCAGATCGAGCGCGAGCTGCATCAGATCTACGACATGGTCGACAGCTTTAGCCATCCTAGCGGCGATTGCCCGACCTGCGAACTTTCCGACACACTTGAAATGTCGCCCATGTTCAGCATCGAGGTCAACGCTCCCTATAAAGTTGACCTAGCGCTGACCTATGGCTGCAACAACGAATGCCCGCATTGCTACAACGAAGCCGATCGCCTGGAGATGCCCTCGCTACCCCTCGGCGACTGGTTCGCGGTGCTCGACCGTCTCGCCGAACTCGGCGTTCCGCACCTCATCCTCACCGGCGGCGAGGCCACCCTGCACCCTGATCTGCCCAAAGTCATTCATTACGCCGATCAGCTCGGCATGGTTGTCGGCCTCAACACGAATGGCCGCCATATCGCCCACAAGCCCTATATGCAAGAGCTGGCCGAATCCGGCTTGAATCATGTGCAATTCACATTGGACTCAAGCCGCCCCGAAGTGCACAACGCCATGATGGGCGCCGAAGCCTGGCACCAAACCGTGCAAGGCATCGAGAACGCCATCGCCACTCGCGTGCACGTCATTACCAACACCACGCTCATGCGCGCCAACATGGGCCACGTCGAAGAAATTATTGATTTTCTTTACAAGCTGGGTATCCGCACCTTTGCCATGAACGGCATGATCTATTCAGGCGGCGGCTTTGCGCACCCGCAAGCCATCGACGAAAAAGAAATGCCCGCGCTGCTCGTGCGCATCCGCGACAAAGCCAAAGAACTGGGCATGCGCTTCCTCTGGTACACGCCCACCGAATATTGCCGAATGTCGCCGGTCGAACTCGAGATCGGCGCCAAGCGCTGCAATGCCGGCGAGTACTCGCTGTGCATCGAACCCAATGGCGACGTGCTTCCCTGCCAGTCCTATTACGTTTCGGCCGGCAACATCTTGCGCGATCCCTGGGAAAAGATCTGGGACGGCGAGCTTTTCCGCAGTTTCCGCTATCGCGAAGAAGATCCTAAGGGCTATGGCCTGCCCGAAAAATGCTGGACCTGCCCCGACCTGCCGCTCTGTGGCGGCGGCTGCCGCATCGAGCGCGAAGCCCGCGATGGCGTGCGCGTGGCTAGCGAGGGCGGCGGTGGCTGCTCCGGTTGCAGCGGTAGCTGTGGAACCGGCAACTCCGCTCACCAGGTCAAAGGCTACTCCGCCACCGCCGGCTACATTCCCACTGGCGGCTTCATCCCTTCACCCAGCACCACCCGCACCAAAGTGCGCTCCAGCGGCAATTTCACTATGATCGGGCTGGAAGAAATTCAGTAGAGTCTCGCCCGATTAAACAAATTCTGCCTCAGAATTTTCTGCATGACCTTTGAAATAGTTGCCCTTATTGCAAATGTTTCGCTGGCGCTGTCTTTTGTCATAGCGCTTATATTCGGCATTGTCCAGGTTCGGGCGGCGGGGCGCGATTCGCCGCGAACAGCTCACGCTTGAAGCCCTGCGTGCTGTTGCGACGCGTGAATTTGCCGAACTCATCCTCTTCATTACTACATGTAAGATACCCGCCAACCAGGACGAGCTGGACTCGCTTCCTGATAACGAGCGATCATGTTTATTCAATTCGCCCAGCAAATGGAATCACTGGGCATCCTGGTTGCGGAAAAGCTCATAGATATTGAGCTAGTGGATAAGACGCTTGTTTTCATTTGTCACAACTTCCTGGGAAAAATACAAATAATGTTTCTGCGCATGCGCGAGAATGAGCCTATACCGGCGAATATTTCCAATGGCTTGCCGAACGCATCGAAGAACGCTTGCGCGAGAATCCGCGTAAACCGTTCTATCAGAAATAAGTCTCACCCCCAGTTGAATTAAGCCAAGATTGAAATATGTTTGCCCCTCTCCAGTTAACTGGTGAGGGGCGCGCCACAAGGCGCGGGGTTAGGC
>JBKJWG010000078.1:0-8359 GCA_046716985.1 Anaerolineales bacterium
CCTTTGATCTTGCTCGCCTTGCTGATATTTATTCTGGCTGTCCGCAGCACGCACAAGCGTTGGCAAAGCTGGTTGCACCGCGTGCAGGATGCAAGCGTGCTGCCTAGCGCAGTGTTCTTCGTGATCTATGGCCTCATGCTGGTCTTCGCCATCAGCTACCCCGAGCACCGCGTGGCGGGCAGCCAGCGTATCCACGCCGTTCTCCTGCCAGCGCTGCTGGTGCTGGCGGCCGTAACCGCCCAGGAATTCTTGCCGCGCCTGCCGCGCAAGCCCCGCTTTTTGCGCAGCCTGGCGCTGGGCTTCTTTGCGCTCTGGCTGCTTTTCCCGCTTTATCGCGTGGGCACTTATGTGAGCGCCTCGCTGGAAAATGGCGACGTCAGCTATTACAACCTGTACAACACGCGCACGTTGCGCGAATCGGATATCGTCGCTCACATTCAATCGCTGCAATTTAGTGAAGATGAGAAGGTATACAGTAACAATGAAGGCGCAGCCTGGTTCTACTCGCGCCGGCGCATCTACCGCCTGCCGCGCTTCGACCCCGAGCTGGGCGAGGATCTCGGCGAGGTGATGCTCACTTTCGCCGGCTGGCCCGCCGACGACGAGACCGCCACACTAATCTGGTTCAAGCGCGATCTGGACTACAAGGAAAACGTTCCCACCCCGGAGCAAATGGAAGCTTTCATCCGGCTCACGCCCACCTTTACCGGCCGCTATGGAATTGTTTATTTGATGGATGTGGATCTAGCTCAATAGAAAATAAAAAAACGCCTGCTAAGCGCAGGCGTTTTTTTATTTAAGTAGTTTAGGCTGGCATTTGCACGTTGCCGCCATCCGCGGCCTGCTCCTCGGCGGCCACGAACTGGCGCCAGTCGCCGTGGATGCCGTCTTCGGTAACGCCGAAGTAATAGCGCAGCCCACCGTCCAGGCGCTGCAAGAAATCGTAGCGAGTCTGCTTGTGCTGGCTGTATTGTTTCAATAAGCCCACGTCGCCGCGCCAATCGGCTTTGATCTGCGCCGGGTCCTTGGGCAGGCCGGCATATTCGGTGATGGCATAATGCCACAGCTTGCGCGCCGATTTTTCGGTGACGTTGTTGACCACCATACCGTTGCGCAGGTCGCGCACGGTGTAATAAGGCACGCCGTTGCGTTCTTCCACGCTCACCACTTCGACGCCGGTGCGCGGCGCGTTCTCGGCCTTGGGTGGGATCTCAGCTCTTGGGCTATCGCTAGCAGGCGCTTGCGGCCTACCGCGCCCGCCTTTGCGCGCGGGCGGCTTCTTGCCATCCCGGCCAAGTTTGGGCGGCGGCGCGGGCGCTTCTTCCGCTGCGTGCTGCTGGGCGACGCCAGTCACCAGGCGCACGATCTCGTCGCGCACAGCCAGCTCAGTCTCGCCTTCGGAGCGGATGTAGATCTTGTTATCTTCAACGGCGTAGGGCGGGTTGTCGCCGCGCGGCACGATCACGCGCAGCACGCTCTTGCCATCGCTCTGCAAGCTATCCACGGTGCAGTGCAGCGCGGGGTTGATGCGCTTGCTGATCTCCTGCTCCAGCTGACGAATAGCCTGCGCCGGATTCCTCACCCCCACGACCGCGCGCTTCGGGTCTGCGCTGAGGCCGATGAAGAGTGTGCCGCCGTTGGTGTTTGCGAATGCGCAAATATCGGCGGCGATCTTTTTGATCTGATCGCCCCGCAGAGAAAAGTTCTCGTGGAATTCCTGCACCAGGTTGCTGCCTTCTTCGCGCGCCGAAGCCACAAAATCAAAGCTGCTGGTGCCTTCGGTTTGCTTCTTGCCTTGCATTGGGCGTGTGCGAGCGAAGTCGTTGCTTTCGAAGAGCGCCTTCAGCGCTTCGAAGGTGGGCTCAGGCAACAGCACTTCGGTGGCGCGGCCGCCAATGCCTAAATTATTGTGACGTTTCGGATCGTTATCCAGGCGATGCGCGTCGGAGCTCTGAATGCAATGCATGCGCCGCGGATATTCCGGTTTGATGCCGCTGAAGAACGAAGATGTCGCAAAGCGGCCGCGTTTATCCAGGTCGGTCACTTCCAGCGCGTGCAAGTTGAGGTCCTGCGTGTAAGCGATCTTGGTTTGCCCGCCGAAGTTGAAGCCG
The DNA here is from genome assembly GCA_046716985.1 of Anaerolineales bacterium. Classification (GTDB taxonomy): domain Bacteria; phylum Chloroflexota; class Anaerolineae; order Anaerolineales; family UBA11579; genus JAMCZK01. The sequence goes on from JBKJWG010000078.1 coordinate 2,112, forward strand.
CGCATCGCCACGCCGCTGCTCGAGTTTGCGTGCGCCGCGATGGCAATGCCGCCCGCGTCGCGAATGGCCTGGTAAGCGGTCAGCACGTCGGCGGAAGCGCCCACGGTGACCGAACCTACTTCAAGCTGGTTGGCGGGCACGTTCAGGTCGAGCAGAATGTGCTCGATCTCGCGCAGCGGCTTATCGGGCGCAAACATGCCCATGATATGGAATCCGAATGTGGCGGTGAACTCGAAGCCGGGCAGCACCATGATCTTGGCGCGCAGGCGTTCGAATTCAGCTAGTCGCTGTTGCTCTTCCGGCAGGATGCGCTTCAGAGATTGCAGCATCTTGAGCTGCTCGATCTCTTCCAGCATGCGCCGAAAGCCGTTGACGGTGTTGTGATCGGCGAAGCCGATGATGTCCAGGCCGCGCGTTTCGGCGCGGCGCAGGATGTCTAAATAGCTTACGCCGGGCTCCTGGTAATCGCTGGAGGCGAGCGTGTGCAAATGCAGATCCATGGCGTACCATTTCATGCCGCCGCGATCTTGTGTATTTTGTTTCACGAAATTCTCTTTTCTAGGTTAGGGGACACTGTCCCTCTCTTAATGTTTGATCTTCTGTGCCAATAGTTTTACTAATTCGTCGGGCATATACGGTTTCTGCAGGAAGCCATCCGCTCCGCGTCGCAAACTCTCCTGACTATAGTCTAATCCCGAGGTGAGCAATACGGGGACGCTTTTCAAATCTTTGTCGGCGCGGATCTGATCTAGCAGGTCCAGGCCATTTACCCCTTTCAAGTTCACGTCGATCAGCACCGCCTGCGGCTTCTGCGCGTGCAAGTCTTCGATCAGCGTTTGCAAGGTATCCGGCTGAATGACTTCATAGCCTTCAAAGCGCAGCAGGTCGTGCAGCAGGTCGAAGAGTGTCTTTTCATCTTCAAGCACCATCACCCGCTTAAGCATGTGCGGCTTTCGCCCGCTGTTTGCGCGCCGACTTGCGCCGCGCCTTGCCCACATGCCCATTGGCTGACTTTTTGCCGGCGGCCGGTGGCTCCACGAGGGCATATTTAAGCACTTCATCCATGGTGCGCACCAACTTGAAGGTTATTTTTTCCTTGACTTCTTTAGGCAGCTCTTCCAGATCGACTTCGTTGCGCCAAGGCAGGATGACGGTCTTGAGCCCGGCGCGGTGGGCAGCCAGCATCTTCTCTTTGATGCCGCCTACCGGCAGCACCTGGCCGCGCAAAGTAATTTCGCCGGTCATGGCCACATCCGGCTTGATCGGCTTCGCAGTCAACAACGAGACTAGCGCGGTGGCCATGGTGACACCCGCCGAGGGTCCGTCTTTAGGCTGCGCCCCTGCCGGCACGTGCACATGAATATCTGTTTTTTGAAAGAATTCCGGGTCGATGCCAAGCTTTTTCGCCCGCGAGCGCACATAAGACAGCGCGGCCTTGGCCGACTCTTGCATGACTTCGCCCAACTGGCCGGATAGCTGGAAGCCCTTGCTGCCTGGCATCTGAGTCGCCTCGATGAAGAGCACGTCGCCGCCGGTCGGGGTCCAAGCCAGTCCAGTGACCACGCCAGGCAGCGAGGTGCGAGTGGCGATCTCTTCCATGCGATAGAAGCGCGCCGGTCCCAGGTATTCACGCACCAATTCGGGCGTGACCCTGATCGGTCCTTTTTTGTTTTCGGCGATCTTGGTCACTACTTTGCGGCAAATCGATCCGATCTCGCGCTCCAGGTTGCGGACGCCGGCTTCGCGGGTATAGGAGCGGATCAGCGTGCGGATGGCAGAATCGCTGAATTTCACTTCGCTCTTGCGCAAGCCGTTCTCGCGCAGTTGGCGCGGGATCAGATAGCCCTTGGCAATCGCCATCTTGTCGCCCTCCGTATAGCTGGAGAGATGGATGATCTCCATGCGGTCGCGCAGCGGCCCGGGGATGGGCTCGAGTGAATTAGCGGTGGTGACGAACATGACCTGCGAAAGGTCGAAGGCCACCTCGATGTAGTGGTCGCGGAATTCGCTGTTCTGCTCCGGGTCAAGCACTTCGAGCAGTGCCGAAGCCGGGTCGCCGCGGAAATCGTTGCCGAGCTTATCCACTTCGTCGAGCATGAAGACAGGGTTGCGCGTGCCCACGCGGCGCAACGCTTGTATGATGCGCCCCGGCATGGCGCCGATATAGGTGCGGCGGTGGCCGCGGATCTCAGCCTCATCGCGCATGCCGCCCAGCGAAATGCGCACAAACTCGCGCCCCAGTGAGCGGGCGATCGAGCGGCCCAGCGAGGTCTTGCCCACGCCGGGCGGGCCAACGAAGCACAAGATCACGCCCTCGCGCTCGTGGCGGATGGCATCGTCCTTGGCGTGCTTGAGGATTTCTTCTTTGCGTTCGGAACGCAGCTTGCGCACCGCCAAATATTCCAAGATGCGATCTTTGACATCTTTGAGGTCGTAATGGTCCTTGTCGAGCACCTTGCGCGCGTTCTTGATATCCAAATTATCTTTTGTTGTCTTAGACCAGGGCAAAGCGATCAACCAATCCAGATAGCTGCGGATGACTCCGTATTCGGCTGAGGCCGTGTTCAAGCGTGAGAGGCGATCGAGTTCGCGGCGCGCCAGCTTATCGGCTTCCTCCGGCATCTTGGCTTCGTCGATCTTCTTGCGCAGCTCTTCGACTTCAGCAGCGACCTCATCCGTTTCGCCCAGTTCGCGCTGGATGGCTTTCAGTTGCTCGCGCAGGAAGTAATCGCGCTGCATGCCCTCGATCTCGGTGCGCGCTTCATTTTGAATACGCTGGCCGACCTCAAGCACTTCGATCTCGTGCGTCAGGAACTCGACCAACTTGTGCAGTTTGTCGCGCAGCGAATCGAGTTCGAGGATCTCTTGCGCTTGCGCCAATTCCATGCGCTGGAAATTGGCGACCAGATATACCGTTTGTAGCGGATTATCCAGATCGAGAATGGAAGAGACTAATTCTTGCGGGATAGTGCCAAGCAGCTCAGCGATGCGCTGGAACTGATTGCGCACACTGCGCGCCAAGGCCTCAACTTCGAGGCCATCTTCTTCGAACTCGGGATACAACTCGATCTTGGCTTTGAGATACGGCTCAGTGGAAACAAATTCACCCAAGCGGAAGCGCGACAACCCTTGCACCAATAAGCGGATGGTGCCATCCGGAGCGCGGAACAAACGATGCACCGCCGCCACCGTGCCGATCTTATATAAGTCCTCCGGGCCGGGATTTTCTTTTTCGGGGTCGCGTGAGGCCACCAAGCCCACCAGGCGTCCGCCGGCGATGGCGTCGTCCACAAGGCGCACCGAGCGCGGCTGGCCGATGGTCAGCGGCACGCCCGTCTGCGGGTAGACCACCACGCCGCGCAGCGGCAGGATGGGGAGGATGTCCGGGATCTCCGGCTTGCCATCCTCTTGTTTCTTGCCGTCCTTGGCTTGCTCTTCTTTGCCCTTAGCTACCGTGGTAATAGTGGGTTTGAAGACAATTTCTTGCAAAGCCTTGCTTTCGTCGGCTTCCATCCAATCCCACATGTCGGCCAACTCGTCAAGCCATTTCGAAGTAGGCATTAGCGGCCTGCTTTCTGCAGTCGCACCAGCAAAAAGCCGTCTTGATATTTTGCTTCCACGTGATCGCTATCCACCAGGCCCGGCAGCACCAGCGTCGAAAGAAATTCGCCGAAGCGTACTTCGAGCTGGTGATAGGCGGCTTGCTCCACCGGCGGCTGGCGCAAGCCATAAATAGCCACCTGGCGCCCGTCGATGGCGATGTTCAGTTCGGCGTCTTGCATGCCGGCAATTTCCACGCGCACGATGTAATCTTTTTCGGTTTCAGAAAGATCGGTGGGCGGTTGCCACAAATGCGGGCGCGAGGTCCATTGCCGCGAAATAGTCGTCAGGCGGAAACGGATCTCCTGGGGGCTGTCCCAGGCTGAACGCAATTGCTGAATGATTAGATCTGAGTCTTGCACGTTTTCTTCTTTATGAAGCCAGGGCCTTCTTGGCCGCCGCCAGCACCTCACCGTACTTAGGCTGGTCGCCCAACACCGGCATGTAATCGGCATACACGACTTTGCCCTTGCGGTCGACGACAAACACGGCGCGGCGGAAGATGCGGCGTTCTTTGATCAGCACGCCGTATTTTTCGCCAAAGTTCACGTCGTGCGCGTCTGACATCAAAGTAACTTTATCCACCCCAGTGGCCGCGCACCAGCTTTTAAGTGTGTAGGGCAAGTCGGTGCTAATTGTGAGAATAACAATATCCTTGTCCAGGGCAGCAGCTTCCTGATTGAAGGTCTTGGTCTCAAGATCGCAGGTGCTGGTAGACAATGAGGGCACTGCGGCGAGGACGCGCACTTTGCCCTGTGTGGAGGCCAAACCATCCACAACGGACCAATCCTGCAGGCGAACTGTAAATTCGGGGGCTTGTTGGCCTACTTCAATGTCAGCGCCAACGATGGTAACCGGCTTATCAGCCAGTTTAAATAGTTCCGTGCGTTCCATGAATCTCCTATGCTCTAATAAACAAGTTGGCGGCAGGTCCTGTTCGGCCCAATGAATACTGCCTTTAACTAAGACGCCGCCTAATGAGGCAATTGTACCTAGCTTCTCCCTTAGCCATACGTCAGAATTGCGTCAGATTGTCTTCAGGTCGATGCTGTACAATTTCAGCCGTCCGTATGAAAAACCTTTCGCTGCGACAGCACATTGGCCTGGCTTTTCTGATCCTGATCCTCAGCTACGTCCTTTTCACGCTTTTGCATCCCGCCATCCTGCCGCATCCAGAGGATTTCAGCCCTTGGGCGTATGTCGTTGCATTTCTAGCTCTGTTGGTGGCCTGTTTCAGGCTACCCAAGCAGCGCGGTAACTGGCGCTATTGGTTCATCCTCCTTTTGTGCACGCTGGCTCTGTTGGATGAAACCGGCTACGGCGTGGAGATCTTCGGCTGGCCGCCACTCTATCTTCCCCAATACCACCTTGAGATCCATGATCTGCACAACCTTTTCAATTTAGCTGTGCAATTAGCCAGCCAGAGATTGGATGCGTTGCATTGGAACGGCGCTCAGTTTTTCCGTTTCCTTGTACTGGATGCTGTATTCCTGATGCTCGGCGCGCTCTTTGTAGTCGCTGTGCGCACTCCGCGGGCGGCTGCCAAAGAAGCGCAATGGCAGACTCGTATCATTCACTTGTCATCTGTTTTCGCCGCCGCGCTCGGGATGGTAGCCGCGATCTATCTGTTCTTCTTGCCCGCCGATCCTAAGAACGCGTTCCTCTTTGGCCATTCGTTGGTGCGGCTGGCCAGCGCCGCCTTCATTCTTGTGCTCTCGCTTTTGCCGGTAGCTCTCATGGCTTTCAAGCGCGCCCAGTTCCAAAAAAGCGTCGTGCAGTGGCACAAAAAATCTCGTTTCGCCGCGGAACTGCCCGCCATCCTCTTCGTACTGATGTTGCTGGCTCTCGCTTATCAGTTGGTTGTTCCTTTTGTATTCCTGCCCGACCAGATCGCCCGCTTTGAACGCGTCACCCCGCTCGTCCAATGGCTGCTGGCAGAATTATTTATTTTCTGGCTTGCCGCCATGCTATGGGCCGGACATTTTCGCAAACCGTTTATTGAATTGTGGCGCGACTTCGTTGCTAGCATGGCCCGCGAGCCGGTCTTCTTCTATGCCGCCTTTGCCGTCATACTGATCGCCATCGCCCAACTCATCGACGTGAACATAATCCCACTCAATGATTGGATCAAGACGCCCAACTTCCATGTGCAGCTGTGGGGACTTTGGACCGAAGAGACCTTCGAGATGACGGCCGCCTATGAATTCCTGGCAGCCAGCTTGTTTTTCCCCAGACGTAAAAAGTAGGTCGGGTATGCTTTCAATAACGAGGGCAATTTAATTCTGTTATCGGTTTGAACTTCAGAACAAATGTACTGGGAAATTATTTATGAGCTAACAAATTTGTAAGCGCAAATTTCCCTAAAACGCTAAGATGTTCATACAATATCTTTGACCGCCGCACCGAAACTCCGCTCGACGGAGCTAAGGGGGATGGGAAATACACGAAAAGTTTTTTCTCTTTTTCCTTAAACTCGTTCAACTAGGGAGCGTCTAATTTGGCTGCTATTGGGAAAATTATGAAGGCTGAAGAGATCCGCAAGTACGAACTGGCGATCCTGAACAACTTGCTTGAGGGCTGCCAGATCATCGATTTCGACTGGCGCTATTACTACTTAAATGACGCTGTCGTAGAGCAAGCCCATAAGA
>JBKJWG010000079.1:0-3870 GCA_046716985.1 Anaerolineales bacterium
TCTTTAGGCAGCGTGCGCGCCATCAACGCCCGGGCTGTGGCGGCGATGATGGGCGGCTTGCCCTTGCCTTCCGGCAGGGCTAGCCGCGCCAGCACGCTCAGCCGCTCGCGCCGAGCGGTTTCGCTCCAGGGCGCGTTCTCATAGAATAGGGCGCTGGGCTCAGGGAAATAGAAGCGCTCGGCCTCCGGCGCCCACAAGCCTAACTCTTCGTAATGAGCCAGGGCGCGGTCGCGGCGGTGGCTGAGCAACAGGATCGGTCGCCCTGCCGCGGCAGCCATGGCGGCCAAAACCGGCAGGCGCGCCGAACGGATCAGCCCCAGTTGGATGGGGTTGCTTCCTTTATCTATCTCGGCCAGCAGCTGCCTAAAGGCGTTCTGACTGCTAATGCGATCAAGGATCTCGATCATTTCTCCCCGTTGTATTTGTTCATGGCGGCCGCAAGACCTTCATGGATGAACGTCTCCATCGCTTCAGCCGCCCGCCTGAACACGAAGGGCAAAACGTCCTTCTCGTCCCGCGAAAAGTCCTGCAGCACGTGGTCCGGAGTTCGCATGCGCCCCTTTGGGCGGCTGATGCCCACCCTCATGCGAGCGAAGTCCTCGCTGCCCAGCCGCTCAATGATCGACTTCATCCCGTTCTGCCCCGCCGAGCCGCCCTCGCCGCGCAGCCGCAGGGTCTCGAACGGCAGGTCGACATCATCGTAGACCACCAACAGCTTCTCCAAAGGAACCTTGTAAAAGCGCACAAGTGGACCCACCGCCGAGCCCGAATTATTCATAAAGGTGCGCGGCTTGGCCAGGATCAGGCGGTCGGCGCCGCTGCCAAACTGAGCCACCAGGGCGTTGGATTGCACTTTGCCGAACTTCACGCCCAAGCCCTTGGCGAGTTCGTCCAGCACCATAAAGCCCACGTTATGCCGGTTTTCTTTATATTCGGGCCCGGGGTTGCCCAAACCAACGATCAGGAAGGGCGGGTTGTCATTTGTCTCTTTTTTTCTTCTGAACATGTACAGCCTCTTAAATAGACAACGCCACCCAAGTGTCTGCTCGGGTGGTAAATGGATGACCTATTTTAGCATTTTGCCATCAGATAGTTGTGCTTGCGTGGCTCGATATGGTATATTGGACGAGTAAATTATTCTATGGCCGACACGCGTTCCACCCAAATGGGGAACCGCCTAAGGGACATGCAGGCCACCGCCCCCGACATCATCGCTTCTGCAGTAGTCACCGCCGACGGCCTGTCGCTGGCTTCTTCGCTGCCGTCTGAGTTCGAAGAAGAACGCGTGGCTGCCATGTCGGCCGCCATGCTTAGCCTGGGCGAACGCATCTCGTCCGAGTTGCAGCGCGGCACGCTGGAAGAAGTCTACATCCGCGGCGAGCAGGGCCTGGTGCTGCTCACCGCGGTAGGCAAGGACGCGGTGCTCACTGCGCTCTCGCGAGATGAGGCCAAGCTCGGCCTCATCTTTTTGGAGATGCGCCGCGCCGCCGCCGATCTGGAAGCCTATGTCGCATGAAAAGAATGCTCCCAATCTGAATCAGTTTTCCGCTCCACAGGGAGGGGTACTTGACGCCCCTCCCTGTTCTTTTAACTAGCCGGCTACGAAGGAGAAGACGCCATGGATATTAAGTATATTTTTGTAACCGGTGGTGTGGTCAGTTCGGTGGGCAAAGGCGTTACCTGCGCCGCCATCGGCCGCCTCCTCAAGGAGCGCGGCCTCAAGGTCGCTATCCAGAAACTGGATCCTTACATCAATGTCGACCCCGGAACTATGAGCCCTTATCAACACGGCGAGGTCTACGTTCTCGACGATGGCTCCGACACCGAGCTGGACCTCGGCCACTACGAGCGCTTCATCGATATCAACCTGACCTCGGTCAGCAACATCACTACCGGCCAGGTGTATGCCGATGTGATCGCTAAGGAACGCCACGGCGATTATTTGGGCGGCACCATCCAGGTCATCCCGCACATCACCAATGAGATTAAGCGCCGCATCGCCATGGTGTCCAAAGAGACCCGCGCTGAAGTGATCTTGGTGGAGGTGGGCGGCACCGTCGGCGACATCGAATCGCTGCCGTTCATTGAGGCGCTGCGCCAAATGCGCACAGACGCCGGTCATGAAAATGTCCTCTACATTCATACGACCTGGCTGCCTTACATCGGCGCCACCAACGAACTCAAGACCAAGCCCACGCAGCACTCCGTGCGCGAACTGCGCGGCCTGGGCATTTCACCGCAGATCATCGTGGCACGCTCTGACCAGATGATTCCAGCCGAAGTATGCGCCAAGATCTCGCAATTCTGCGACGTTGATCCGCGTGGCGTGGTGCCCATGACAACATCGGATGTGTTGTACGAGATCCCTTTGATCCTGGAAAAATCCGGTGTCGCGGACTACATCGCAGAAACCTTAGGTATCAAGGCCACCAAGAAACCCGATCTGACTGAATGGGAAAAACTGGTCAAGCAGGCACGCAAGAAGAAACCGGTCGTGCGCGTGGCGCTTGTAGGCAAATACGTGGAACTGCACGACGCTTACATGAGCGTGCGTGAAGCGGTCAACCACGCCGGCCTTGCGCTAGGCGTGCAGCCCGAAATTTCCTGGGTCCATTCAGCTGAACTTGAAAAGGGCCGCGGCTGGGACGAAGTGCGCGCCGCCGACGGTGTCATCGTGCCCGGCGGCTTCGATAGCCGCGGCATCGAAGGCAAGGTCATGGCCGCCCAATATGCGCGTGAGAATAAAGTTCCTTATCTGGGTTTGTGCCTCGGTATGCAAGTCATGGCGATCGAATTTGCCCGCAACGTGCTCGGCTACAGCGAAGCTAATTCGACCGAATTTGATCCGGCCTCGCCGTATCCAGTGATCGACCTGATGCCCGACCAGCGTGATATCGCCGAAAAAGGCGCCACCATGAGGCTGGGCGTCTATCCCTGCCAACTAACGCCCGGCACCGTGGCGGCGAAGGCGTACGGAGACACTCAAGTAATAGAGCGCCATCGCCACCGTTTCGAATTCAACAACGCCGCCCGCGAAGCCTTCGAAGAACACGGCATGCGCTTCTCGGGTCTTTCGCCGGATAACCGCCTGGTCGAGATCGCCGAACTGGCCGATCACCCCTATATGCTAGGCACGCAGTTCCATCCGGAATTTCTCTCGCGCCCCACGCGCCCGCATCCGCTCTTCGTCGCCTTCCTGAAAGCCGCCATTGAGCGTGCCGGCGTAAAGCAGGACGCGATCCCTATGAAGGTGGAAATCGACAAATAACGAGCTTACTCAAATCAGTTTGCTTTGAGGGTGCGGCACGCTGCGACGCACCCCCTTCTTTATTAGTGTCATTCCGAGCGGCGCCATAAATCCTCACCAGCCAAGAATCAACAAAGCGAGGAATTCCTATAACCTCATCTTCCAAATAACGTTGGCTCTGACATCCAACCGGTTTTGCTCGTTCCTGTCGTAGAATAGCCGTCACTGGAGAAACCACAATGTCAAAAATCAAATCCATCCACGCGCGCCAGATCCTCGATTCGCGCGGCAATCCCACCATTGAGGTCGATGTCACCCTTGCCGATGGCAGCCTCGGCCGCGCCGCCGTACCCTCGGGCGCCTCGACCGGCATCCATGAAGCGCTCGAACTGCGCGACGGCGATAAGTCGCGCTACTTGGGCAAAGGCGTGACCAAAGCTGTTGCCAACGTGAACGGCCCCATCGCCAAGGCGCTAAAAGGTTTCGATCCCAGCAAACAGGAAAAGTTAGATAAAGCCCTGCTCGATCTGGACGGCACGCCCAACAAATCCAAACTGGGCGCTAACGCCATTCTCGGCGTCAGCCTGGCGGCCGCTAAGGCCGCCGCGGCTTCGAGCGGAAAG
>JBKJWG010000080.1:0-2910 GCA_046716985.1 Anaerolineales bacterium
GACCAGCACGGTGGCCTCGATGTTTTGCAGGTTGGCGAGCTGCCTACCCCGCAGCCAGCCGCCGGCCAGGTTCTCGTGCAGCTGGACACCGCCGCGCTCAACCACTCCGATTTGTTGGTGCGCGCCGGCTGGCCCGGCCTGAAATTGAAGCTGCCCCATATTTTGGGCGCCGATGGCGCTGGTCGCGTCGCAGGCGTGGGCGAAGGCGTGCAAAATTGGAAAGTCGGACAGCGCGTGGTAATCGATGCCAGCATTTGTTTGGAAGAAGATGAATTCACTCGCTCTGGGCGCGACAACCTTTGCAAACATTGGGAGCTGCTAGGTGAAACACTGCCCGGCACCTACGCAGAATACGTTCTGGTGCCGGCCGTCAATTTGCTGGAAATCCCTGGGGAGTTTCCGGCGGGGCAAGCGGCCGCCGCGGCGCTGGTGTACTTGACGGCGTGGCATTCATTATTGAAGCGCGGCCAACTGCAGAAGGGCGAGAGCGTCCTGATCGTCGGCGCTTCTGGCGGTGTGAATACCGCCGCCATCCAAGTCGCCAAATATGTGGGCGCTGAAGTTTTCGTGGTGGGCTCGGACGCCAAGAAACTGAAACTGGCCGAGCAATTGGGTGCTGATCATCTGATCGATCGCTCAAAAGAGGAAGATTGGTCGAAGGCAGCTTACCTCATGACAAACAAGCGCGGCGTGGATGTGGTGCTGGATAACGTCGGCACCACGTTTCCGCTCAGCATGCGCGCCCTGCGCAAAGGCGGGCGCCTGCTAACCGTTGGCAACAGCGGCGGCCCCAAGTTCGAGATCGACAATCGCTACATCTTCGGCAAGCACCTCAGCATTTTGGGGTCGACTATGGGCACCCGCGCCGACTTCGCCGAAGTGATGAGCCTGGTCTTCGCCGGCAAGCTGCGACCCGTAGTCGACAAGAGCTTCCCGCTTAAAGACGCCCGCGCCGCGCAGCAGCATCTCGAAAAAGGTGAACAGATGGGCAAGGTTGTACTGGAGATCGGATAGAGGACACCGCGCCACCCTAACCGCTCCGCTCAGCATGCCTAAACGCCCCTTCTCCGTAACCGCCCTCCTAGTGCTAGTGTTAATGTTCACAGGCATGCAGATTCTGCGTGTCTGGTCGGCTATTGACAGTTGGGATTTTCTGAGCAGCCTGCCACTCAGCGTTCCGCCTTTATATTTTGTGTTGAGCGGACTCTTCTGGGCAATAGCGGGTGCGTCTCTACTTTGGGGGCTGTGGCGCAGAGAAGTTTGGGCGCGGCGGGCAATGCTGGGCGCGGCTGTGGCTTTCGGCGCAGTTCATTGGCTGGACCGGCTTTTCTTGCAGCCGACCGGTCCGCAGGCCAGCAACCGGGCCTATGATCTTTTGCTGACCTTGATTTTGCTGGCGACCGTTTGGTTGAGTGTAGCTCTCCCGCAAGCGCGGGCCTACTTTGGAGCGAAGAATGGCTAAACCCTCAAAGCTCGAGGAACTGAAGCAACTGCGAACCCAAAGCCAGCAAGGCGGCGGGCCGGAGCGCGTCAAAGCTCAGCATGACCAGGGCCGCCTGACCGCGCGCGAACGTTTGGACCTTCTGCTCGATAAAGGTTCATTCCGCGAGCTGGACGCGTTCGTCAAACATCGCACTACCGCCTTCGGGTTGGAGGAACAGCAGATCCTCAGCGACAGCGTGGTGACTGGCTGGGGCACTATTGATGGACGCTTGATCTACGTGTTCTCGCAAGACTTCACGGTGTTCGGCGGCAGCCTGGGCGAAGTGCACGCGGAGAAGATCGTTAAGGTCATGGATATGGCGATGAAGAACGGCGCGCCCATCATTGGCCTCAACGATTCTGGCGGAGCGCGCATCCAGGAAGGCGTCGTCTCGTTGGGCGGTTATGCCGACATTTTCCTGCGCAACACGCTGGCTTCTGGCGTCATCCCCCAGATCAGCGCCATCATGGGGCCTTGCGCCGGCGGCGCGGTCTATTCCCCCGCTCTCACCGACTTTATCTTCATGGTGCGCAATTCTTCATATATGTTCGTTACTGGACCCGAAGTGGTCAAGAGCGTGACCCACGAGGAAGTTTCGTTCGAAGATCTAGGCGGCGCCAGCATTCACTCTACGCTTTCGGGCGTGTGCCACGTGGTGGCCGATACCGAAGCGGACACACTATTCCTGATCCGCAAGCTGCTTTCTTATTTGCCGCAAAATAATCTGGAAGATGCGCCGTTCAAGCCTAGCAAAGATAATCCGACGCGCCGCGAAGAAGGGCTGGACACCATCATCCCCGATGAGCCGGCTAAACCCTACGATATTAAAGAAGTCATCCGCATGCTTGTGGATGAAGGCGCGTTCTTCGAGATCCACGACCAGTTTGCGCAAAACATTGTGGTCGGCTTCGCCCGCATGGGCGGGCATACTGTTGGCGTGGTTGCCAACCAACCTATGGTCTTGGCAGGTGTATTGGACATCGACGCCTCAGACAAAGCTGCCCGCTTCGTCCGCTTCTGCGACAGCTTCAATATCCCCTTGATCACTTTGGTAGATGTGCCCGGCTTCATGCCCGGCACAGCGCAAGAACACGCCGGCATAATTCGCGCCGGCGCGAAATTGCTCTACGCCTATTGCGAAGCTACTGTGCCTAAACTGACGGTGGTAACGCGCAAGGCTTACGGCGGGGCCTACGATGTGATGAGCAGCAAACACATCCGCGGCGATGTGAACCTGGCCTGGCCGACGGCCGAGATCGCCGTGATGGGTCCGGATGGCGCGGTCAATATTATTTTCCGCAAAGAGTTGGCTAAATCCAAGAACGCCGATAAGAAAAAAGCCGACCTGGTAGCTGAATACCGCGACCAATTCGCCAATCCGTACGTAGCCGCAAGCCGCGGCTACATCGACGACGTGATCCAGCCGC
>JBKJWG010000081.1:0-8816 GCA_046716985.1 Anaerolineales bacterium
CCAGCAGGCGGGGCATCGTGTTCTTGCGTGGGCGAAGCCTATGCGCTGGAGCAAAGTACAAGATAAATATAAAGCCCAGTTTTTGACTGGGCTTTATATCGATCTTCTTTATGAAATTTCTAACTAGTGCTGTTTACAGACCCTTTACCGCAGTGGCGATCGCAAGGATCACAAACCCGATCATCAACCATACGACAGCAGCAAACCCGATGGAAAGGACCCCGAAATACTCAAGGATGCCCAATCCCCCAGCGATAACCGCGATAATCCAAGTAGTTTCTTTGGGGGCGGACAGGGTCAAGATACCTGAGTTTCTACGTCTTGATCTTCGTTTTGCCATGTTACTCCTTTCTTGTGACTGTGAAATTGCGTGGGCTTCGCCCCACGCGTTGGAGTATTCTAGTCGGCATTGCCGAATAACGAAAGTCCAGGAGGGTGTTAAATCTGCGTGCTTTCCTCGTAGATTCCGAAAACTTCCTTCATCACGTCCATGATCTCGCCCAGGCTGGCCCGTTCACTACTCCTTCGCTGCGCTCAGGACGGCGGCTCAGGGCAGGGTGCGTAGGCAGAAGCGGCCTACGCGTTGGAGTTTTTGCGAACGGTGAAACTGTTCGCGTCGGCATGCTGCGCATGCCAGCAAAACTCCTTTGGCTGCGCACGGCGTCCAGCAGGCGGGGCAGTGGCGAGGGCATTGATGCCGGCGCGGATGGAACACCGCAGCCGTAAGTTACAAACAATTACATCGTTTTTTTTATAGGTTCCAGCGGCCTTTTTTTACCGCCGCCTGCCGCCTGAACGCTCGCGCCCGCGGTTGCCGCTGGGCCGCGGCGCAACCTTTTCTTGCACCATGATCTCGTGCGGGTTGCGAGCGGTGTGGTAATTGTCATCCAGCAGCATCGCCAACAAAGCCAGCCCCTCTTCGCTTTCGGCGAGTTGGCGCGCCAGCGGCAAAAAGCGCTGCATGCGCTCGATCTGCAGCTTGTCGCGGCCGCGCAGCTGCGCCTCGAGCAGCGCGATCAGCCGCTCTGACACAATATTGGCCACGTCCTCATCGGTGGGCGGCTTGCGTTCCTGGAACTCGATCTTGTAAATGGAAGCAATTTTCTTGATCTCGCGTTGCTCCAAATTGTTGTTGATCAAGCTGATGGCCACCCCGCCTGCGCCGGCCCGCCCCGTGCGCCCGGCGCGATGAATGTAAAGCTCGGCTTCGTCCGGCGGTTCATAGAGGATGACCAGCGAAAGCTCGGGAATGTCGATGCCGCGGGCGGCCACATCGGTGGCCACCAGGAAGCGCAGCGAGCCATCTTTGAGCTTGGCGAGCACTTGCTCGCGTGCAGATTGCGAAAGCTCCGAACTCAGCTCGGCGGCGTTGAAGCCGAAGCGTTGCAGGACGGTGGCCACGTAGGCCACCCTCATTTTGGTATTGCAAAAGATCAGCGCTTGCGGTGGGTTCTCCACTTCGAGCAAACGCACCAGCGCGCGATCTTTATCGAGGCCAGTGATAGGCATGACGATGTGCTCAACGTCGGTGACGTGCACGTGGTCGCGGCTCAGGCTGAGGAACTCAGGCTCGTTGAGGAAGCGCCGCGCCAAACTTTGTACGGTGGCTGGGAAGGTGGCAGAGAACATGCTGCCGTTCACGCCCCTGGCAGGCAAGTAGCCTTTGACTTCCAGCATGTCAGGATAGAAACCCATCGAAAGCATGCGGTCAGCTTCATCCAACACAAGCATCTTGAGATTATCGAGCACCAAATTGCGTTTCAAGAGATGGTCCAACACTCGCCCCGGTGTCCCCACCACCACCTGGCCGCCGCGCTGGAATCCGTCGAGCTGCGGTTGGTATCCCGCGCCGCCATAGACCGCCACGACATCCAGCCCGCTGTTGGCAAACAGCGTGAGCGCGTCTTTGCTCACCTGGCTGGCCAGCTCGCGGGTGGGCACCAGCACCAGGGCCTGCACTTGCTTTTGCTTTCCGTCCAGGCGCGCCAGCATGGGCAGCAGAAAGGCGCCGGTCTTGCCACTGCCGGTGCGGGCCTGCACCATGATGTCGCGGCCCGCCATGAGATAAGGGATGGCTTTGGCTTGCACAGGCGTCAACTCCGTCCAGCCGGCTTGGCGCGCCGCAGCTTGGATCGGGGCGGGCAGTTGGTCGATTGTGGCTAATGGGTATGCTTCGGTTGATTCTGGTTGCGCAGGGTTGGAATTTTGCATAGACTCTTTCGATGGGTTTATTTGTTAAGTGAGAGCCTATTATAGTGTCCCGTTGCGACCTTAGACAGCCTTAATCCTGCTGCGGATATAATTCGTGCGGTTTCTATGCAAGACCCCTACTACAGCCGCAAAAAACTCGAGCGTGACTCTGCAAGCCGCTGGAAGCGTTGGCTTGGCGCGGGTCTCGGCCTCATCGCGTTAGCCGTCCTCATCTATAACGTTCCCTGGGTGCATGAGCGCCTAAGCTGGCGCGTCGACAGCCTGAAGACCAGCATCATTTATTTCTTCAACCCGCCCGAAGAGGCGGTTTTTGTTCCGCAGGCGCAAGGCGGCTTCGCCGCCACGGCCAGCGCGCTAGCGCTTACGCCGCGCCCCAGCAGCACGCAGGCGCTTACGCCGCAGCCCACCAGCCTGCCACTGCCCGCCTCCGTGCGCCTCGATGATTTCACCTACGTCGACCAGCATGCTCGCTGGAATTATTGCGGGCCTGCAAACCTGACTATGGCGCTCAATTACTGGGGTTGGCAGGGCAACCGCGATGACGTAGCTGCATACGTCAAACCGGGCATCAATCGCGTGCCCAATAGCCCGGAAGATAAAAACGTGATGCCTTACGAACTAGAAGAATTCGTGGATACGCAAACCGAGGGCATGCAGGCTGTGGTGCGCGTCGGCGGCGAGTTGAAAACCTTGAAGACTTTGCTGGCCGCCGGGTTCCCCGTTATCGTCGAGAAAGGCTATTACACCACCACGGCCGACGGCAGCTTTTCCTGGCTAGGGCATTATCAATTTGTGACCGGCTACGATGACGCCGCCAGTGTTTTCACCGTCCAGGATACGTATGAGACCGGCGGGGAAAACGGCACTGGCAAGAATATGCAATGGACCTACGCAGATTTTCAAACTGGCTGGCGCAGCTTTGATTACCTGTTCATCGTGGTCTACCCCGAAGGCAAATATGATGCGGTGGTCCCCGCGCTCGGCCCCTGGGTGGACGAGGATTGGGCTAATCGCCATGCCCTTGAAATTGCCATGGCTGAGAAAGATGTGCTAACCGGCGTCGACCAATATTACGCCTGGTTCAATCTAGTCACCAGCCACGTCCGCCTGCTGGAATATGTGGATGCGGCAAATGCGTATGATTACGCCAACAGCCTCTACAATGCGCTGCCGGAAGACCAATCTGTGCGTCCTTTCCGCATGTTGTGGTACCAAACAAGCCCTTATTGGGCGTATTATTACAGCGGCCGCTATCAAGACGTGATCAACTTGGCAAATACCACGCTCAGCACGATCGCCAAGCCCACACTAGAAGAAAGCATCTATTGGCGCGGGCTGGCCTACGAAGCCCTCGGGCAGCTCGATAACGCCATCGCTGACTATCGCGAAACCGTGCGGCTCAATCCTAATTTTGCGCCCGGTTGGGCGCAGTTGCAGCGCTTGGGCGTGAGCAACTGAGCATGAAGATCCTCCATTTTGCCGACGCGCACATCGACATCACCAACTTCGGCCGCCACGACGCGCAGACCGGGTTACCAGTGCGCGTGATGGATTTCCTCAAATCGCTGGACGAGATCATCGACACCGCCATCAATGAGAAGGTTGACCTGGTGCTCTTTGCCGGGGATGCCTACAAAGATCGCAACCCGGCACCCACCTTCCAGCGCGAATGGGGCCGCCGCATCATCCGTCTCTCGAAGGCGCGCATCCCGACATTATTGCTGGTCGGTAATCACGATCTTTCGCCCAGCCTCGGCCGCGCGCATGCACTTGAAGAGTTCAACACGCTCGAGGTGCCGTTCGTCAAAGTGCTCTCGGAGCCTGGTTTCTACGGGCCGAAGGAACTTTGGGATCTGCCGCTGCAAGTGATCGGGCTGCCGTGGGTAGCACGCTCCCAGATGATGGCCTTTGCAGAAATGCAGGGCGTGCAAAATGCCGAGATCTATGCGAAGCTCGAAGACCTTTTGACGAAACTAGTGAATGGTTATTTGGAAGACGCCGATCACAAGCTGCCAATTATTTTGGCCGCCCATGCTTCTGTCCAAGGCGCTCTATACGGCGGCGAACGCAGTGTGATGCTGGGCAATGATCTAGTGCTGTCGGGCTCGCTGGTTCGCGACAAGCGCATCGATTACGTCGCTCTCGGTCACATCCATAAGCACCAAGATCTAAATGAAGGGCAATCTCCACCGGTTGTGTATCCGGGCTCCATCGAGCGCGTTGACTTCGGCGAGGCGAAGGATGATAAGTTTTACGTCACCGTCGAATTGGTCAAGGGCGCTTCGAAAGTTAATTGGCGCCAGCTAAAGGATATCCGCCCATTCATCGACCGCTTTGTGAGATTGGATTCCGAAGAGCAGGTCACCAACAAACTATTAGCCGCACTGCCCAAGCCTAAAGAAATGCAAGATGCGATCGTGCGCCTCACGATCGAATACCCGCGCCAGTTCGAGCCGTTGATCGACGAAGCCGCGCTGCGCGAGACCTGCGCGAACGCCTTTGAATTTCACCTGGTCAAGCGTCCGCAGGCTGACGCGCGCGTGCGCATCCCCAACGATAAGAACATCGGCGACCTGTCGCCGGCTGACCTGCTCGGCATCTACTGGGATGCTGCCAACGTCCAGGGCGTGGACCGCAAACAATTGGAGCAATTGGCCAGCCAGGTCATCCAAGACAACCCAACTGAGGATTAAAAATGCAGCCTTCATGGCAGCCTTCACTACGAATCATTTCCCTTCTTTTGGCCCTTTCGTTTTTGCTCGGCGCTTGCGCGCAAGCGCAGGTTGAGCCCACGACCACTTCGGTCGAAGCGAGCGGCACGCCAAAATTCGTTTTGCCCACCCAGGTCGTCACCCCGATGAGCGCCGAGCTTGCCTTAGCTCTGAAAGATCTCGGCTGGATCACCTTCACTGCCAGCGATGGCGGCCGCCGCGACGTATTTCTCATCCGTCCAGACGGTTCAGAAGAAGTGAACCTAACCGCCAGCCTGCCCAACACCTTTGCCGAAGCGCCGGTGTGGTCACCGGATGGCAGCAGCATTGCCTTCGATGGCGTGCTTAATTCAGATTCGCTGCGCGATATCTTTTTGGTAACGGTGAACGAAGATCCTGAGCAGACCCGCATCACCACGCTGCCCGGTTTCGATTGCTATCCCAGCTTTTCGCCCGACGGCACGCGGATCGTTTACATGTCCGAGCGAAACAAAAATCGCGACCTTTACATCATGGATCTGGAAGGCAACGATATCGTTCGCCTCACCGATGATCCTACCTACGATTACGAACCGGCCTGGTCGCCGGATGGCGAGCATATTGTTTTCGTTTCGCGCCGCACGGGCGATTCCGAGATCTACGTGATGGATGCGGATGGCGAAAACGTGGTCCAGCTGACCGATGCGGACAAGCTGGACTGGCGCCCCAGTTGGTCACCCGACGGGCAATGGATCGTCTTCGAGTCCTGGCGCAACGGCAACGCCGATATTTTTATGATGCGCGCCGATGGCAGCGACCTGCAGCAACTCACTGATAACCGAGCCGAAGACGGCAGCCCTGCCTTCTCGCCGGATGGGCGCTATCTCGTTTTCCATTCGCGCCGCACCGGCGATTACCAGCTCCTCATCCTGGAAGTAGATCACCCCGAAAACCAGTGGCACCTACCCACCGGCAGCGTGCGCTCGTTGCTGCCGGTATGGTCGCCCGTGGCCGAGCTGCCCGAACAACCACCCAGCCAATAACGTGTCATTTGGGGGCAAGTTAACATAGAATATTTGTTCACAACCTGATAGAATCCGCGCCCATTCATGTCTGATCTTGAAGCGCTTTTAGCTCATTGGCGCGCCGACCCGGATGTGGGCGGCAACATTGTGCGCTGGCACAATGTGCCTGCCCGCCCAGCGGAGTTCGTTCCGCTGCCGAACGAGATCCATCCGGGCGTAGCTGCGGCGTTTGCCAAATTGGGCTACAGCCGGCTCTACAGCCACCAGGCAGAAGCCTGGCGGCGATTGCAGGCCGGCGAAAACGTGGTGGTGGTCACCGGCACGGCCAGCGGCAAGACCATGTGCTACAACCTGCCGGTGCTCGACGCGCTGCTGCGCGACGAGCAAGCCCGCGCGCTTTATCTCTTCCCGACCAAAGCACTGGCTTACGACCAAAGCAACGAACTCGAAACCTGGTTGGCGGCCATGGGCGCCGAAAAGCAGGTGCCGGTGGCGACCTACGATGGCGACACACCAACGCACCATCGCACCAATATCAAACGTAAAGCCCATCTGATCATCAGCAACCCCGACATGCTGCACGTCGGCATTTTGCCGGCGCACACGCAGTGGGCGGAATTCTTCGGCCACTTGCGCTACGTGGTCATCGACGAAACGCACTATTACCGCGGCGTGTTCGGCTCGCATGTGGCCAATGTGCTGCGCCGCTTGGCGCGCATCTGCAAGTTCTACGGCGCTAGCCCGCAATTCGTGCTGGCTTCGGCCACAATCGCCAACCCGCAGGAACTGGCCGAGCGCCTGATCGAAAGACCGGTGTCGCTGATCGATCACGACGGCGCGCCGCGCGGTCCACGCAGCTTCGTCATCTACAATCCGCCGATCATCGATCCGGACCTCGGCCTGCGCGCCAGCGTCACGCAAGAAAGTGTGCGCCTGGTCTCCGACCTGCTCGCTTACGATGTGCAGACCATCCTGTTTGGCCGCACACGCCGCATGGTGGAAGTGATGCTTAAGACTTTGCGCAACAATGGAGCTGTCTCCGATGAAGGCAAAGTGCGCGGCTATCGTAGCGGCTACTTGGTAGCTGAGCGCCGCTCAATTGAAGCCGGGCTGCGCTCCGGTGAACTACGCGCCGTAGTGGCCACTAATGCGCTCGAGTTGGGTGTGGATATCGGCGGCATGGGCGCGGCCGTGCTAGCCGGCTACCCCGGCAGCGTGGCCGGCACCTGGCAACAACCCGGAAGGGCCGGCCGCGGCGACCAGCCCGCGCTTTCGTTGCTGGTGGCTTCCGCCAATCCGCTGGATCAATTCCTGGCGCGTCACCCGGAATATTTGCTGGGCCAAACGCCTGAGCGCGCTCTGATCAATCCCGATAATTTGCTCATTCTGCTCTCTCACTTGCGTTGCGCAACCTTTGAGTTGCCATTTCAAAAGGGCGAAGATTTCGGAACGGTGAAAGCTGTCGATGTGGAAGAGTTTTTGCGCGTGCTGGCTGAAGGCGGCGAGCTGCGTGTCTCGGGCGAAAAATATTTCTGGATGAGCGATGGCACGCCTGCTCGGGGTGTTAGTTTGCGCGGAGCTAGCACGGATTCTGTCGTGATCCAGGCGAAAGACGAAAAAGGCTGGCAACTAGTGGGCGAAGTGGATCCTTCGGGTGCGTTGTGGTTAGTGCACCCGGATGCTATTTACATTCATGATGGGCGTACGTATTTTGTCGACAAACTTGATCTAGATGAAAAAGTTGCTTACCTGCGTCCTATCGAGGCCGATTATTACACTGTGCCTAAGAGTCGCAGCACCGTTTCATTGGTCGAAGAAAAATTGCAAGCCCCCATTGCCGGCGGCAGAAAGCACTATGGTGAACTTAATATCACCTTGGAAGTAGTTGGCTATGAAAAGGTGCAATGGTCCGGCGCAGAGAGTCCGGGCGGCGGTGAATTGAACCTGCCGCCCATCGAGCTGAACACTTTCGGCTATTGGCTGGCTGTCGACGAGGGCACTATTGAACTTCTGCGCGAACGCGGCCTGTGGACCAATGACCCCAATGACTATGGCCCAGATTGGCCTGCGATCCGCGACGCGGTGCGCGCTCGCGATGGATACAAGTGCCAGGTGTGCGGCCTGCCCGAGAACGGCCGCCAGCTCGAAGTGCATCACAAGCTGCCATTTCGCAGTTTCCATTCGCGCAAAGAAGCCAATCGTCTCGAGAACCTGATCACGCTATGCCCCAATTGCCATCGCCGGGCCGAAACCGTCGTAGCCATTCGCAGCGGGCTGGCTGGTTTGTCCTTCACACTGCGCCATTTGGCGCCGCTGTATCTCATGTGCGACCCTGGCGACCTGGGCGTGCACTCGGATCCGAAATCGGATCTAGCCGAGGGCGCACCGGTGGTGGTTATCTTCGACCAAGTCGGCAACGCGCTGGGCTTTAGCGAGCGCCTCTTCGAGTTGCACGATGAACTGATGCGCGCCGCCTATGAGCTGGTCTCCAATTGCGGCTGCCACGACGGCTGCCTATCCTGTGTAGGACCCGGCGGCGAACAAGGACAAGGCAGCAAGCGCGAAACACTGGCGCTGTTGGAAGAGCTCGTTGTTCAAAGCGCCACTGAGATGCCGAGACTATAATTTCGCCATGCCCAGCCTCTCTGAACGACTGAAAGCTCTTGGCGTGCAATTGGGCGCGCAGAACCTGGCGCCTAAGCCGCCGCGTGTCAATTTCCCTGTCGAGAATGTGGTTGACGGCCGCGTACAGCAGACCGAATTCGGCGAAGCTTTCGTCATCGAGCAATTCATTCCGGCTGATGAGAAGTACGGCGATTCGCCTTTGCGTTTTCCCGCTTCCCTCAACAAGCTAGCCGCTTGGGCGGGCGATGCACGCCTTGCCCTGATC
>JBKJWG010000082.1:0-6238 GCA_046716985.1 Anaerolineales bacterium
CGCATGACCTCCATGCCGAAGCGGGCCAGGTCGTAGCGGCTGGCGGCGGTGCAGATCATTTCGATCGCGCAGCACGCCAGGCCGAACATCATCGGCCACACCGAATAGCGGCGGCCCATGTTCCAGATCTTGTCCAGCGTGGTGATGGCCACGTTCTGGCGCATCTCCACCGGCACGTCGTAGCCGGCGCTGTTTACCGTTGGGGTGTTTCCAATTTGTGGATTGATATCAGTCATACCAAATTTTTCTTTCGAGATTCATTCAACGAATTCGCATGGTTTAGGGCTGAAGTGTATTTGGCTGATTCGTTCATACCGGGTTGATCTCCTCGAACCATTCCTGGTAAATAGCGCCCAGGATCTCGTCGTTGGCTAGTTCCGGATCATCTGCGAACTGGGGCAGTTGCGTGGTCCACTTGAAAATATCGCCCAAGGAAACCTCTTCGAGATTTTGTTCGGGATAGCGAGCCTTGAGGGCTAGCACGATCTCGTAAATGGCGTCCCAGTAGAGCGGTTGGGCCATGCCTTTGTTCTTTCGTTCACATTATACAACGGTGAAGACCAAAGTCAACGAAGTTAATAAAGAAAATATTTATTTGCGTAATTAAGCTATACTGCTCTCATGCAGTCCACTCGCCAGCGCATCCTTGATCACTTGGAGCAGCATGGCAGCGCCAGCGCTCGCCAGCTGGCGCAAGCCTTCGGCATGACACCCGCCAACCTGCGCCGCCACCTCAGCATCCTGCAGGCCCGCGGCTTGCTGGCTGCTATTGAGCGCCGCCCGCCCAAAGGCCGCGGCCGCCCGGAGCTGGTTTACGCGCTCACCTCGAGCGCGCAGCCGGACAATCTCAAACAGCTATCCAGCGCGCTGCTGGAACAAAGCAAAGGCCGCGGACAGGAAGCGCGGCTGAAACACCTGGCCATGCATTTGCTTGGAGATAAGCCCGCTCCTGTTGGCCAGATCACTCAGCGCCTCGTCGCCGCCGTGCAGCGCCTGGCGCCGCTCGGGTATCGCCCGCGCTGGGAAGCTAGACCAAACCGACCGCAGGTCGTGTTTGGTCATTGCCCCTACGCCGACATCATTGCCGATCATCCGCAGCTCTGCCGCATGGACGCGCACATGCTCGAAACGCTGCTCGCCGTGCCGGTTGAACAAATCACCAAGCTGCAACCCGGCCCACAAGGCACACCTCAATGCGTGTTTATACTGAAACAAGTCGGCACTAATTAATCTATCTATCTTGTCATTCCGAGCGAGCTAAGGCTGCGTTAGCAGCCGTGCGACGAGGAATCCGTATTGCAATTATCACTAGAAACCTAATCTGAACAAAATTCTATTCTTAGCCAACTCAAATCTCCAAATGGTACTATTTTCGCGCTTGCGCTACTCCTCATTAAATCCTGATGCGTAAACCTTTTATCTCTTTCCTACTGCTGCTCGTTATCTCAGCCGCGCCCGTTCGCGCTGAAACCAGCGCGCTAAAACAGCCCCATTTCCAGGCCGCAAGCGAAGTCTTCGCCATCATCAACGATTACCGCGCCCAGAACGGGCTGCCCGCTTATCAGATGAACGACATCCTCATGCAGATCGCCCAGGGCCAGGCGGATTACCTGGCCTCGCTCGGCCAAAGCAGCGACGTGCATGCTGGCCCCGGCGGCTCGCGGCCGCGTGACCGCGCCTTCGCAGCCGGTTATGGCGGTGGCGCCCAATTCTTCCTTTCCGAGATCGGCAAATATGGCATGGGCGAAACCGCCCAAAGCGCGGTCAATTGGTGGAAACAGTCGCCCGACCACAACCCCACTATGCTGGCCTCCACTTACGTCGAAATGGGTTGCGGCGTTGCCACCGACGGGAACGGGCGCTATTACTACATCTGCAACACGGGCTACATCGTCGGCGGGACATACGTGCCCAGCAGCGGCTCCAGCTCTACTTCGCAACAACCCGCTGCACCAATCATGATTCCGGTCGTCAAAGCTGATCCGCGCGGCGACGGCTCCATCGTGCACATCATTCGCACCGGGCAAACTTTATGGACCCTGGCCGCGATCTACGAAGTTCCTTTGCAACAGATTTTGGATCTCAATCAATTCTCTGAATCACAAATCATCCATCCGGGAGACGAAGTCATGGTGGCCGGCCCTGGCTCCGCGCCAACTTCAACGCCCGCCGAAGACGATTTACAGCCGACCTCCACTTCCACAGCTAGCGCTGTTTCCCCTACTCGCACTGTGCAAATAACTTCCCAACCAACAGCGCAACAACTCCCCACCCTTCAACCTAGCGAAGATGAGCAGCTTACGCAAACAGTGATCTCGCGCCAGGAAGCCGAGGCGCAGAACTCAACTGTGAAACTTGTGATCGGAGTTTCGCTGGCGGGCATTCTGGGCGTGATCGTAGCCAGTTTCTTCATTCAAAAGCCGCGCCCGCCCGCGCCCCCAGATAACGATCCTTTCGCTCCAGTTCAATAAGCTCGTCACTGCGAGGAGGCGAGCAAAGCGAGCCCAGAGCCCGCCCTGAGGAAGTCGAAGGGTGGCAATCTACTACTAAAAAGAACAGGACGCTTAGCTTCATTTGAATGACTAATTCCAATTGTTTCCATGTATCTTTGTGTACTTGTGTACTTTGCATGCTATCCAGTTAAAATATCTTTCGCCCACACGCGGCACGATGAAAAAACCTAAACGCAATTCAAGCACGGCCGCCGCGCAACGCGCCCAATTCTGGGCTGGCGCGCGCGACACCATTCCTCTCCTAGTCGGCGCTTTTCCCTTCGGGCTCATCTTCGGCGCGATCGCCGTCACCAGCGGACTCAGCCCGGCGGCCACGGCCGCCATGTCGGCCTTCGTGTTTGCCGGCTCGGCGCAATTCATCGCCGTGGGTCTCGTCGCCACGGGCACGCCCGTTCTCATCATCGTGCTCACAACGTTCGTAGTTAACGCGCGTCATATTCTTTACTCAGCCACGCTCGCTCCCCATCTCAAAAAGCTGCCCGCCCGCTGGCTAGTGCCGCTCGGCTTCTGGCTCACCGACGAATCCTTCGTCGTAGCCGCCAAAGGTTTTCAAACACAGAAGAATTCAGATCTCAAGAAATGGTATTTGCTCGGCTCCGAAGTGGCCATGTACACCAATTGGCAGGTCGTTACTTGGATCGGCATCGTCGCCGGGCAAGCTGTCGCCGACCCGCGCAGTTGGGGCCTCGATTTCGCCTTGGTCGTGACCTTCATCGGCATGCTCGTGCCGATGATCAAGGGCCGCCCCACCCTGGCGGCCGTGCTCGTGGCCGGCGCGGCTGCGCTGCTGGGCAACGGACTACCTAATCAATCGGGCTTGCTGCTAGCCGCGCTGTTGGGCATCGCTGCTGGCGTGGCAGCCGAACGCGCCTGGCCGGAACAGGCGAAATGAACGAATTCCTGCTCATTGCCGGCATGGCCGCCGTCACGATCTCGACTCGCATCCCGGTGCTCATGCTGCTCAGCCGCCGCAAGCTGCCCGCAGGCATTGCGCGCGCTCTCAATTATGTGCCGCCCGCTGTGCTGGCGGCCATCATCGTGCCTATCGTCTTGCTGCCCAACGGGCAACTAGACCTTCACCTCAGCAACGCCACGCTTGTCGCCAGCTTGTTCGCTGTGGTGATCGCATGGCGCACGCGTAATTTGTTACTAACGATCGTGTCGGGCATGGCCGCGCTGTTGATCTGGCGCGCGATTTTCTAAAATCGCCCTCAAAACAGTAGGCTCCCCTCTCCAGTAAGCTGGAGAGGGGTCGGGGGTGAGGCTTCGATTTCTGCCGGGATGAAGATCGCTACAGGCTTTTTTCGTATAAAGCATAAGTTTTGTAAACCTCTCCACCCATCATGCGAATAATGCGGTTCATCATGTCATTGCTGGCCAAGATCCAGCTCATCTCGGCTTGCTTATAACCTTTGCCCAAGCCGATGCGCGCGGTTTCATAATAGATCAACGCGTCGATTCCCTTCCCTCTATGCTCGGGCACTACGCCTAAAGCGACCACACGCAGCCAATTGGGTTTTCGTGCGATTTTGAGGTGCCATAGATACTGAACGGAAGTGAGCCATTCTGGTTTGCCTGGCCGCGGATGGACCCTAAGCAGCGGCTCGTTCAAATCCGGCAGGCTCAGGCCGAAACCTACAGGCTCGCCCGCCACCTCAGCGATCAAGATCAGCTCCGGGTCCAGCAGCGGTTTTAGATCATTTGCCAACTTTTCCATTTCTTTGTCGGTCATAGGCACAAAACCCCAGTTTCGCTCCCACGAGCGGTTGTAAATACGCTTGATGTTCTCGATCTCCGTCTGGAAATTACGCATGTTGAGCGGACGCAGTTTTACGTCTTCGCGTTTGCGCACTTGGTTCGCAACGCGTTCGAGCTTCTTCGGCACCAGTGTTTCGACTGATTGCCCGTCGCCCCCAAGTCGATAAGCCCAAAGGTCCATCGCTTTTGAAAAGCCATAGTTCTCGATGTATTCCTTGTAACGGCGCGGGTTATAGGTCATTAGGACCCGCGGGGCGTCATCGAAGCCGTCGATCAGCAAGCCGCACTCTTCGTTCGTGGAGAACTGTGCCGGCCCGCGCAGGGCGGTATGCCCTTTTGCCCGCGCCCATTGTTCCGCAGCATTCAGAAGCGCCACGGCGGCTTCTTCGTCCTCTAGGACCTCGAAGAACCCAAAGAAAGCAATGTTCTCTTTGTGGAATTCATTATGGCGATGGTTGGTAAAGGCCGCAATGCTGCCGACCGTTTCTGCGCCGCGCAGGGCTAGAAAACGCTCGACCTCGGCATGTTCGAAGAACGGATTGTGTTTGGGATTTTGAAATGCAAGGCGTTCAGAGAAAAGAGGTGGCACCCAAAAAGGGTCACCGGCATAAACACGCCAGGGTAATTTTACAAATTCCATTAGATCGGCTTGGCTTTGAACTTTACGCACGATCAAAGGCAGAACAGATTTAGCCATTGTCTAATCATAATTCAGGCTTGACAAAATCTTTGTTTGCGATATTATGTAACCATTCAGTTACGTTTTCGGAGGCCTCTATGTTGGCAGCGCACGTAGCAGAAAAGCTTCAAATTCAGTTTGAGATCGAGATCAACGCCCCGCCCGAAAAGGTGTGGGCCAAGTTGGCCACGCTCGAAGGCATGAATGAGTGGCTCAGCAAAAAGTTGATCTTTGAGTTCCGCGAAGGCGGCCAATTTCGCATGGATGTCAGCATCCCCGGCGACGGCGATTACGTTTTCTTCGGCGAGGTGGTCAAGGTCGAGCCTAACAAAGAATTGGCCTTCACCTGGACCGAGCATGAAAAAGGTAAAGATCCCTGGCCCATTTCCACTTTCGTCTCGTTCAAACTTAAGCCAAGCAAGAATGGCACCCTCGTTTCCATGATCCACACCGGCTTTGAAGCTCTCTTAGGCAATCTCGCCCGCAAGGAATACGAAGGCCACATCGTGGGCTGGGAACGCGCCGGAACATTGCAAGAACTGAAAGCTGCTGTCGAGGCTGCCGCATAGATGGCTTCCTCACCTTTCCACGCCATCGCCGACCCGACCCGCCGCCAGATCCTGGACGTGCTGATGCAAGGCCCCCAGCGCGCCGGCGACCTAGCCGGCCGTTTCCCGCGCATCAGCCGCCCGGCGGTCAGCAAGCATCTGCGCGTGCTGCGTGGCAGCCGCCTGGTTCAGCAAGAGCAGCGCGGGCGCGAAGTTTGGTATCAACTCAGCCCCCTACCCCTCAGCCAGGTGGATGCATGGGTCGAGCGTTATAGCCAATTCTGGGAGGGCAAGCTGCAAAATTTGAAAAGCAGCGCCGAAAAGTAGATTTTTCCGGGGACAAAGGCCCTTGACTATAAGGCTTTTTTTGTATAATCGATTTAGACTCGACTAAAATTATATAGAAACCCCGGCGTAATTTCATGGACGCAAGAAACATCGCTCTCGGGTTGGGGAAGAAACGATAAAAAAAAACCGCGGGGTAGCGGCTTTTTTTTAAGGTCCATTTATGACAATAAATCTTAGCCTTTTGCCAACACCGCGGCGAGTTTATCGAAGGCCTGCTCCCAACCCGTGGCAGCGTAATCCGGGCCGTCACCGTGCCTGACATGGCTCACCGTCACATTGGTTTTACCATTCTCAAAAGCAAAGGTCACCGTGACATCCATGGTCTTCGGCGAGCCTTCGGGCATTCCCATCTTTGCCGGATCCATCACATTGCCCGTCGCATCTGACATGCT
>JBKJWG010000083.1:0-17279 GCA_046716985.1 Anaerolineales bacterium
ATCAAATTGTTGGAGACGAAGATGACCTCCACTCCGCTTTCTCCATTGCCGCTGATGACGTTGGCTTCGAGCAGGTCGGAAATGCCATCGCCATCGGTGCCAACCCGGTTACCGTCCGCCTGAATCGTAACCCCTGCACCTGCATTTCCCAATGCCGCGCTCCCATTGAAATTGGTGCCGATGTAGTTTCCGGCCACCACATTGTCGATGCCGGCGATGTGTATGCCACTGCGATTGATCTGGACCCCGTTGCCACTGACGAGGTTGCCCTCGAACTCATCTGAATTGCCATCACCATTGGTTCCAATAACATTGGCATTTGAGCCAGCCCCCAAATAGATACCATACCATCCGTTTCCCAAAGCGGCGCTGCCGTTGGCACTGGTGCCAATATAGTTGCCGGCAATGATGTTGTTAACGGAGTAGTACATGGTTAATCCATCGTCGTCATTTGCGCTGATGACATTGGCGCTGCCTAAGCCGCCCGCGTCCCTGCCGATGGTGTTATTGTCAGAACCGCCACCTATGCGAATTCCCGAGCCGCCGTTTCCCAAGGGAACCAATCCGTCCAGCGTGGTGCCGATCAGGTTGCCGCTAATGTGGTTTGTGTCAGCGTTGGTCAGGTGGATACCGAAACCTTCATTCCCACTGATCACATTACCTTCCTGATTAACCGCCACACCGGAAGGGCCATTGCCGTCATTGTAGAGGTTGGTCTTCTCCTGTGGGGTGAGCAGCCGCTTCCAGAAACTCCACTCGTCCATCACCCCATCCAAGAAATTTGTCTCGCTATTCGAATCCGCGCCCATGCGGAAATTAGCGGCCGTATTTGACGGCACGCCTGTGGTGGCAGAGGTTTGCGCCGCTCCATTATCGACGCTTATCCCCACCAGATTATTGACCGAGTCGTGCCAAGCAACAATGTAGTACCAGGTGCCGGTCGAAACTGGCGCCCCGTTGTTTACCTTTCCAATCACCGTGCCCGAAGAATTGTAGACCTCAAAAATAAATCGGCCAGTTGGCTTATAATAAAAGAGGGCGTATTCAGCCACGCTGGCGGTGTTCCATTTGGATACGAGCTCTTGATAAACCGTGGCATCCGATTCCAGGTTGACCCAGCCCTCCAGGGTGAAGTCAATATCCCCCGTGCTTAGGTCGGGGTTATCCGCCACTTCAAAAAATTCGCTGTCCGCTAACTCGAAGTCCGCGCCATTGCCGATTATTGCTGGGACAGAGGCAATGGTTCCCGAGGTTTCCACAAGTGTGTTCGAGCCGACGCTGTCGGCGCGGTTCCCGATCGCCTCATCTAAGTTCCAAAAGGCAACTTGATCAACTGGATCTATAGTTGGGGATAAGCTGGCGGACGTGCTGCCGATCAGATTGTTGTGTCCGTTGAGGAGGTATATCCCGACATAGTTCGGATTGGCTGTGGTGCCATCTGCATTGGTGCCTATGTAGTTGCCCGCCACAGAATTACCAGAGGCACCTTGCCCAGTTATGTAGATTCCGTAGCAATTGCCACCAATCACGTTGCGCACTGCGGCAACCGGGCCGCCACCGATCAGGTTGCCTTGTGCATCCCCGTTCAGCCCGTTTATTTCGATGCCGATTGCAAAGTTGACGACTGTCAAGCCGTCGATTGTGTTGCCATTCGATTCGAAGATTTCTAGGCCGGGAAATCCACTGAGAATTCCACCGCAGTCTCCTGCTGGCTGACCTCCATCCAGAGTGACGAGGCCTTCGCCTTGTATACTGATACCATCGCCTGTAAGCGCCGGCAGCGCTGTGGCGGGTGATATGGTGGTGACATTTTCAAATGAAATAAATGCCCCATTGCCATCCTCATTGGCTTGCTGGATGGCTGCACGCAGCGTGCATTCATTGTTAATGGTCTCGCAGAGCCCATCGCTAAGATTCGCATCTCCTTCATCGCCTTCGGAGTTGACGACGAACGAAGTCAAAGGGCCGCAAGACGCGCAAAAAATACCCAAGAGCAGGAGAGCCGGCAGGGTTTTTATTTTCATTTCAGTACGCTCCGTAGTTCTAGAACCTATACCATTAGATGCGTTTCAGAAAGAAAATCTTCATTTTTCAGCTTACATCATTTTAGGTATTAATCAAAGATTGTGAAATCAATCGTAAATGTATATCCCGTGGGTCGATATGCATTAGGATCATCTATCCCCTCTTTTGAGTGCCTTACGGTATTTTTGCGGGTTCTAAGCTGGTGTGCGAGATCATCTTTAGGCTATTGCAAATGCCGCTCTAGCGCTCGATACATGGTGAGGCCGCGCATGGCGCCCAGCGCCACACAATTGACCGGGTCATCGACTAAATAAGAGGGCACACCCAGCTTCTGCGTCATCAGGCGGTCCATGCCGCGCAGCATCGCCCCGCCGCCGCACAGTGCTACGCCTCGGTCGATAATGTCCGAGGCTAGCTCCGGGGGCGTCTTCTCTAGCACCCGCCGGATCATTTCGAAGATCTCGTCCAGCGTCGGCTGCACGGCTTCGACCACTTCCGAAGTGGTCAACGTGAGCGGCCGCGGCAAACCGCTCACCTGGTCCTGACCTTGTAGCTCCACGCTTTGCTCTTCGTCTTGCGGCACCGCTGCGCCTACGCGCAGCTTCACCATTTCAGCAGTGCGCTGGCCGATATGCAAGCCGTATTTGCGGCGCACGTAGCCGGCGATCGCATCATCCAGATCGAAGCCTCCGACGCGCAAGCTCTCACCTGAGACCACATCGTTCATAGCGATCACGGCCGCTTGAGTGCAACCGCCGCCCAATGACACGATCATGTTGCCGGTCGGCGTGCCGACCGGCAAGTCAATGCCCAGCGCCGCAGCCAACGGCTGCGCGATCAGTGTTGCATCACCGCTGGCCAAAGCGGCTTCATGAACCGCGCGGCGCTCGACGCTGGTGATGCCATAAGGATGGGTGATCATGATGCGCGGTTTGAAAAAGCGCACTTGGCCGCCGATGCGGCGTACCAAATGGTCCAGCAATAATTCAGTAAGCTCGTAATAGGCAACTACCCCTTTTTGCAGTGGTCGCACCACGTCAATAATCTCAGCCGAGACGCGGCCGGTCATGCCCAGCGCTTCTTCGCCCACAGCGACGATCTTCTGCTCATCCGTGTCGACAGCGACCACAGTGGGCTCTTGAAGCACAACCTGGTCGCCCTGCACGATGCGAATAAACATCGTGCCCAGGTCGATGCCTAGCTCGCGTGATAGACCAGCCATTAGCTGAAGATTTTACTCGTTGGAGGGAGTGTTCGGGGATTGGTTCGTGCGGCGAGAGCGGCCAAAGCGTCTGGCCATTTCCAGGCGTAGGGTGGAGCGGCTAAGGGCAGCCTCGGCGGCCAGGTAGGCATCGGTGCCGGGTGGCACGCCTTCTTTGAGGCGCTGCTCGGCGCGGCGCTTGGCTTCCTCAGCGCGGGCGATGTCGATCTCTTCGAGGCTCTCGGCCGCATCGGCCAGGATGGTGACGATATCGGGCTGGACTTCTACCAGGCCGCCAGTGATGGTGAAGAGCAATTCTTCCTTGCTGCGGCGCACCTTGATCACGCCGGGGCGAATTGTGGACAGCAGCGGGGCGTGATGCGGCAGGATGCCCATATCCCCGTCTTTGCCGGGGATGGCCACCATGTCAACGTCGCCCTCAAAGACGCTGCGGTCCTGCGAAACGATCTCACACCGGATGGTCATTGTTTATCGCTATCAAGCCTCAAAGTTGTAATGTTGTAATGACGACACACAGCCTCGTTACAACTTAACAGCATTACGCAGCCGCCAGCTTCTTGGCCTTTTCAGCGGCTTCGTCAATACCACCCACCATCATGAAGGCTTGCTCGGGCAGGTCGTCGTGTTTGCCGTCAAGGATCTCGCGGAAGCCGCGCACCGTATCGGCCAGGGAGACATAGCGGCCCTGGATGCCGGTGAACTGCTCGGCCACGAAGAAGGGCTGCGAGAAGAAGCGCTCGACTTTGCGGGCACGCGCCACCACCAGTTTGTCGTCTTCGCTTAGCTCGTCGATGCCCAGGATGGCGATGATGTCTTGCAGATCTTTGTAGCGCTGCAGCACGCGCTGCACTTCGCGGGCAGTGCGGTAGTGATCTTCGCCAACGATGTTGGGGTCGAGAATGCGCGAGGTGGAAGCCAACGGATCCACGGCGGGGTAAATGCCCTTATCGGCAATAGAGCGTTCCAGCGAAATAGTCGCATCCAAATGGGTGAAGGTAGCTACCGGAGCCGGGTCGGAATAATCATCGGCGGGCACGTAGACAGCTTGCATAGAAGTGATCGAGCCGGTGCGGGTAGAGGTGATGCGCTCTTGCAATTGACCCATTTCAGTAGCCAGGGTGGGCTGGTAACCCACAGCGGAAGGCATGCGGCCCAGCAGCGCCGATACTTCGGAACCGGACATGCTGAAGCGGAAGATGTTGTCGATGAACAATAGCACATCGCGGCCTTGATCACGGAAATACTCCGCCATTGTCAAGGCAGTCAACGCCACACGCAGGCGGCTGCCGGCGGGTTCGTTCATCTGACCATAGACCAGCACAGTATCTTTGAGCACACCCGACTCGGTCATTTCGCGGTACATCTGCGTGCCTTCGCGGGTGCGCTCGCCTACGCCGGCAAAGACGGAGTTGCCTTCGTGTTCAGTGGCGATGGAGCGAATGAGTTCTTGAATAATGATGGTCTTGCCTACGCCTGCGCCACCGAAGATGCCGGTTTTGCCGCCTTTGGTGAACGGGGCAATGAGGTCGATGACTTTGACGCCAGTCTCAAAGACTTCCACACTGGTAGCTTGCTCTTCGAAAGTGGGCGCCGGGCGATGAATGGGGTAGTACATCTCGCTCTTTACCTCGCCCAAACCATCGATGGGGTGGCCGAGCACGTCGAACATGCGCCCGAGGGTAGCGGGGCCAACTGGCACAGTGATGGCGGCGTGCGTGTTGACGATGTGCATGCCGCGCTTCAGGCCTTCGGTGGCGTCCATGGCTACACCGCGCACTTTGCCGCCGCCCAAGTGATTCTGAATCTCGAGCACCACCGGCGTTTTGCCGGGGCGCTGAATTTCGACTGCATCGTAAATTTCGGGCAGATCGCCTTGCGGGAATTCAGCATCTACCACGCCGCCCAGGATCTGCACGATACGTCCATTTGCTTCAGCCATCATTCCTCCAAAACTTAGAGCTAGCGCTGCGACATCGCTTCGGCGCCGCCGACAATATCCAACATTTCACTAGTAATGCCCTGCTGGCGTACCTTGTTGTATTGCAAGGTCAGCCCGCCGGCCAACTCGCTGGCGTTGTCGGTGGCGTTCTTCATCGCCACCATGCGGGCGGCGTGCTCGCTGGCAACCGATTCGAGCAGAGCCTGAAAGACCTGCAGCGAAGTGAAGCGCGGCACGATCTCTTCGAGAATTTCGAATTGGCCGGGTTCGTAAATGTAGGCAGGCGCCGGGCCGGTGCGTTTGGGTTGATTGCCAAATTCCGCTTGCACCAGGCCTTCAGAAGTTGAGAACTCCAGCGGCAGCAACTTCTTCATCGTCGGCACCTGGCGGAGCATGTTGATGAAGTCGGTGTAGATCAAATAGACTTCGTCGGCCTTGCCGGCCAGGAACTCGTCGACCAGGATGCGGCCCGCGGCGGAGACATCCGAGAATTGCGGCTCAGGCGGCAGATCGGTGAATTGAGCGAGCACATTGAGGCCGCGGCGATAAAGCAGTTCTGCGCCCTTTTTTCCAACGGCGACATAGCGCACAGGAACACGATAATTGCGAAACTCATTCAAAGTGAAGCGCAGCACGTTAGTGTTGTAAGCGCCGGCCAAGCCGCGCTCGCCGCTGACCATCACCACGATCACACTCTTCACTTCTTTGCGCTGCGTCAGCAGCGGGTGCAGGCTTTCGCGCCCGGGTTGCCCGGCGATGTGAGACAGGACTTGCCAGGCTTTGCTGGCATAGGGCCGCGTGGCCTGCACCGCTTCCATGGCCTTGCGCACGCGGCTGGCGCTAACTGCCTGCAGGGCGCGCGTAACTTGAGAAATATTCTTGACGCTGCGTATGCGTAGGCGTATTTCGCGGGTGTTAGCCATTTTATAGTTGACAGTTCACAGCGGACAGTTGACGGAAAAGTATGAACGTCATTTTATTTTCTTCAACAAACCGAACAGCATCTTTTCCACTTTTCTCTCTGTCCACTGCCGACTGCCTACTGTCAACTCCAAGTGCTGTTGAAGTTTTCGATAGCGCTCTTCAACTTGGCTTTCAATTCGTCGCTGAGCGCTTTCTTGGTGCGAATTTCCTTGAGAATATCGCCGTGTGCGCTTTCCATGAAGCGCAGCAGCGAAGTTTCCCATTCGGTCATGCGCTGGATGGCGATCTTGTCCGCCAGGCCGCTGGTGCCGGCATAAATGGCAACCACTTCACGCTCCAGCGAAACCGGTTCATATTGAGGCTGCTTGAGAATTTCCTGCAAGCGCTGGCCGCGATTGAGCTGGGCTTGAGTGGCTTTGTCGAGGCTCGAACCGAATTGCGCGAAAGCAGCCAATTCGCGGAAAGAAGCCATGTCCAAACGCAGACCGCCGGCCACTTGCTTCATGGCTTTGGTTTGGGCATCGCCGCCCACGCGCGACACAGACAGGCCGGCGTTGATGGCCGGGCGAATACCTGCGTAGAAGAGGTTGGCTTCCAAATAGATCTGGCCATCGGTGATCGAGATCACGTTGGTGGGCACGTAAGCAGACACGTCGCCCAATAAGGTTTCAATGATGGGCAACGCGGTGAGCGAACCACCGGAGCCCTTTAATTTGGCAACTTTGTTATCGCCCTTGGAGGCTTTGAGCGCTTCTTCGGCGTTGTGCTTGGCTAGCGGGCCGCCATAGACTTTCTTGTCGGCCGCATCTTTTTCTTCGGCTACGTCGTCCTTGAAGCTCTTGGGCACGACAACGTATCGATTGGCTAATCGAGCGGCGCGCTCCAACAAACGAGAGTGAAGATAGAAGAGATCGCCGGGATACGCTTCGCGTCCAGGCGGGCGGCGCAGCAACAGCGAAACCTGGCGATAGGCCCAGGCGTGCTTGGAGAGATCGTCATACACGATGAGCGCATCTCGGCCGGTTTCCATGAATTCTTCGCCGATTGAGCAGCCCGCGTATGGAGCAATGTATTGCAGCGCGGCCGGCTCTTCAGCCGAGGCGACCACCACCACCGTGTGTTCCATGGCGCCATGCTCGTCGAGGATGGCGACAGTGCGGGCAATGCCGGCCTTTTTCTGGCCGATGGCCACATAAATGCAGAGCAGGTCCTGACCCTTTTGATTGATGATGGTGTCAATCGCCAGGGCGGTCTTACCCGTTTGGCGGTCGCCGATGATCAACTCGCGTTGGCCACGGCCCACAGGTGTGAGCGCGTCGATGCCTTTAATGCCGGTCTGCACCGGCGTGTCCACGTCTTTGCGTTGGATAACGCCCGGAGCGATACGTTCGATCGGGCGGAAGTGGTCGGAAGCGATGGAGCCCTTGCCGTCGACCGGTGCGCCGAGCGCGTTGACCACGCGGCCGATCATGCCTTCACCAACAGGCACAGAAGCGATGCGCCCGGTCGAGCGCACAGTCATGCCTTCTTGAATGCCAGAGAATTCGCCCATGACTATGATGCCAACGTTGCTCTCTTCCAAATTGAAGGCGATGCCCATGATGCCGTTCTCGAATTGCACCAATTCTTGGGCCTGCACTTCAGCCAGGCCGGAGGCGCGCGCAATGCCGTCGCCGGCTTGCATCACGGTGCCGACGTCGCGCAGCTCCAGTTCGGGCTTAAAGGCCTCGATCTGCTTATGTAAGCTGGAAGAAATATCTTTGATCAGATCAGTCATGAGTTAATCTCCGCAAGTAGAGCTGGGGGATTTTAAGGCATGATAACAGAAAGAATTTGGTTTGTCTAGTATTTCACAAAGTCATGCCATTTCACATCGCTAGCTATCATAACAGCAGGTCGCGGGACTCCAGATGGACGGAATGGGCTGGTTGATATAATTACAGCCTCTTTTTTACAGAAATGACCAAGAAGAAAAGCCTGGTATCCCCTCTTGAAGCCGAACTAAGCGCCTTGCGCTCCAAGGTGGCGCGCCGGCGTGAATATTTGGACCTGCTGGAGGTCGAGCTGGGCAATACGCGGGCGGCGTTGCAGGAATTTACCTTGCTCTACAACACGCGTATCGGCCCGCTGGAAGCGCAGCAGAAGCGCTTACAGCAATTGTTGGAAGAAATGACGGCCGACCAGGCGCCACCTGGAAATGATTGGCGCGGGCGCAAGCACGAGGCCAAACAAAAGCAGAGCAATGGTAACGGGCATAAGCAGGACGAGCCGATCGTTGGAAAGAAACCCGCAGCCAACCCAGACCCGGACTATGAACGCAAGGTGCGCGATCTATTTCGCAGGCTAGCCAAGCAATATCATCCGGATATAGCCCAAGCCAGCGAAGACAAAAAGCGCCACGAAGAGATCATGTCCGAGATCAACCAGGCTTACAGCGCCAAAGACCTGGAGGCGCTGGAAAGCCTGGCTAAGCGCAATGGGCACGCCGC
This sequence comes from Anaerolineales bacterium, assembly GCA_046716985.1. Taxonomy (GTDB): domain Bacteria; phylum Chloroflexota; class Anaerolineae; order Anaerolineales; family UBA11579; genus JAMCZK01. The sequence goes on from JBKJWG010000083.1 coordinate 8,600, forward strand.
GAGCGGCGGCCAGAGCACACCCACGGCGGAGTTGGCGCGGCTGGCCACCGAGTTGCAGCAGTTGGAAACCATGATCTTCGAGGTCGAGCACACCATCCGTGAGCTTGATCTCTCGCACGCCATGCAAATGCGCAGCGAACTCAGAGCCGACCAGGATGATGGCCGCGATTCGCTCAGCGAGCTGGAAGCCGAGTTTAAGGCGCGCATCACCATCCTACAGGAGCAGCTGCTAGCGCTGGGCGCGGATCTAGATTCGATTAATTTGGGGGATGAACTAAGAAAAAATTAAACGGGGGTATTGAAGTAGCGCAGCGCCAATTTCAATCGCTCTTCAACATCGCCAGAGGCATCTTTGGGCAGCGATTGCAGCGCGGCCTGCGCTTCGATCACACTGTAGCCCAGGCCGGTCAACGCTTCGAGCAAGTCGCTGTCGCCGGCCTGCAGAATAGTGACCTGGCCATCGCCAGCCATGGGCAGCAAGCGATCGCTGAGATGCAGCACAATCTTTTGGGCAGTCTTGCTGCCCACGCCTGAAACCTTGGCGAGCACTGCGCTTTGCCCGCCGAGCACCGCGGTGCGCAGGCTTGCGACGTTTAGCTGGGACAAGATCGCCAATGCCAATTTGGGGCCAACGCGCTCGACGCCGAGCAGGAGCACAAAACTATCGCGGGCTTCCATAGTGGGGAAACCATACAAACTCAATTCGTTTTCGCGCACGACCAAATAGGTGTAGAGCGAAAGCACCTGACCGATGTGAGCCTCCGTCAGCAGCGGCCGGGGCGCGTTGACCTTGAAGCCGACGCCGGAGATCTCGAGGGTCAAGTTGGTTTCGGCAATGTTTGTTACGCGTCCGCTCAGGCTGGAAATCATCTTTATTGAGCTCTGGCGATCATTTGCTGGGTTCGCAACGTGTTCAGGTGGCAGATGGCGATGGCGAGCGCGTCGGCGGCATCGTCGGGCTTGGGGATCTCGGGCAATTTCAATAATGTGTAGACCATGGCCTGCATCTGATGCTTATCGGCCGCACCATAGCCGCTTACAGCTTGCTTGACTTGATTGGGAGTGTAATCGGCAACCGGCAAGCCGGCTTGCTGCAGCGCCAGCAGCACCACGCCGCGCGCTTGGCCCACGCTCATGGCGGTGCGTACATTGCGTTGGAAGAAGAGCGCTTCGACCGCCGCGCTCTGCGGCTGATGTTCCTTGAGGATATCGAGCAGGCTGATGTAAATATGATTCAAGCGCTCGGCCATGGGCATCTTGGTGGGAGTCAAAATAACGCCCCAATCAACAGACAGCAGATCGCCGGCCTCGGTCTGGCGCACCAGGCCGTAGCCGGTGATGGCAGTGCCGGGATCAATACCGATCGCCAGCATAAGTTTTAAGCGGGGGCGATCTGTGCCAGAGCTTCGTCGCTGATCTTGAGGTTGTAGGCCGTGTTTTGCACGTCGTCTAGTTCTTCGAGGGATTCGATCAAGCGCATGACCTGCAAACTCTCTTCAGGGCCAAGTTCGATCTCTTGCTTGGCTTGCATACGCAAGCCTGCATCGTCGACCGTGATGCCAGCTTTCTTAAGCGCATCGCCGATGCGCTTAAAGGCTTCGACGGGTCCTGTGATCTCTGCTTGGCCATCTTCATACCAAACATCCTCAGCGCCGGCCTCGACAGCCAGCTCGAAGACCTGATCTTCGTTGCGATTGCCGGCGGGAAAAGCGAAGAAGGCGACTTTATCAAATTGCCAGCCGACCGAGCCGGCTTCGCCCAAGCGGCCGCCCAGGCGGCTGAGTGCATGGCGCAGGTCAGAGACGGTGCGATTGCGGTTGTCGGTGACGGTTTCGATCATCAAGGAAATGCCGTGCGGGCCGAAGCCCTCGTAAGTAACCTGTTCGAGGGCGGCGCCTTCTTTATCTTCACCAGTGCCGCGCTTGATAGCGCGCTCGATATTGTCATTGGGCATGTTCTCGGCTCGGGCTTTGTCCATGGACAGGCGCAGCGCGAAATTCGTGTCGGGGTTGCCGCCGCCTTCGCGGGCGGCCATAGCGATCTCACGCGCCAGGCGTGTAAAGGCCTGGCCGCGGCGGGCGTCGTTCACGCCCTTTTTTCGCTTGATGGTGGACCATTTGCTATGACCGGACATATTCCAGTAATTTCCTCTTCGGAAAAAATTATACCATCGGGGCTCGTTTGCCAAAATTACGCAGCTAGTGATGAAAAGCGTAAAGAATCTACCGTTGCTATACTCGCGACGCATGGCAAAGACCGCGGAACTCATCGAAGAACGCGCTCTGCGCGGACGCCTGGATCGCCTGCAGCGCGTGCTGCAGATCAATCGCGAGCTGAGCGCCACGCTGGACCTGCAGCAGTTGCTGCAGTCCATTGTGCGGGCGGCCGCCGAGCTGACCGATAGCGAACAAGGCGCCATCGCACAGTACGACGCCTCGGAAGACTGTTTGCGCTTTATCACCGCGCCGTGGATGAATCCCGAATTGATGAAGAAGGCGCGCGTGCCGATCGAGGGCAGCATCATGGGGCAGGCGTTCCGCTCCCTGTGGCCGGTGATCAGCGAAGAAGTACAAGCAGACGGCGCCCATTACAAAGAAGTGGACAAGCTGGCCCAGTTCGAGACGCGCTCTATGCTGGCCGTGCCGCTGGCAGTGCAAGGCGCGGCCCCGGGCGTGCTGAGCGCGGTCAACAAGCGCCAGGGGCCATTCAACAAGGAAGATGTGTTCGTGATGGAGAGCTTGGCGGCGCAAGCGGCCATCGCGATTCAGAATGCGCAATTGTTGCGCGAAAGCCGCGAGGCTTATGAGGCCCTGGCCGAGTTGGAAGAAATGCGCAACAATTTCATCGCCATTACGTCGCACGAGCTGCGCATTCCTCTTGGATTGATCCTTGGACATGCCACCTATCTCAAAGAATTGCTGGATGGCGAAGCACGCCAGCAGACCGAAGTGATCGAGAAGGCCGCGCTGCGGCTCAAGCAGATCGTCGAAGATATTTCCAAGATCGAGGTGGTCGAGAGCGGCAATTCGGCGTTGCGGCGTCAAAGCTATGATCTGGCGGCGCAGCTGCGACAATTGATTGCTAGCCATCAAGCCGCCGCGAATGCAAGCGGCATCCAGTTGAGCGGCCGATTGCCGAATGCGCCGCTAATGATCGAGGCCGAAGCGGAAAAGATCTATGCGGCGGTAGAGCATTTGGTGAAGAACGCGTTGCAATTCACCAACAAAGGTGGCCAAGTAGAGCTGGGCCTGCGCGACGACGGGGATGCGATAAGCATCCGCGTGGCGGATAGCGGCATCGGCATCCCCGAAAGGGATATAGCGCGCGTCTTCGAGCGCTTCTATCAGGTGGAAGACCACATGACCCGTCGACACGGCGGCATGGGCCTGGGGCTCACCGTGTCCAAGATGATGATCGAAATGCATGGCGGCGAGATCGTGGTGGAGAGCCTGCCGGGCAAGGGCAGCCGCTTCACGATCACGCTGCCGAAATCGGCCGCTCAAACGATTATTGCAAGCAATCCTTAGATATAATGCGGGTTCAGTTTCGGGGCGTGGCGCAGCCCGGCTAGCGCGCACCGTTCGGGACGGTGAGGTCGGAGGTTCAAATCCTCTCGCCCCGACTGAATCAAAGAAGACCCTTTCGGTGAGCCACACGGAAAGGGCTTTTTCTTTTAAACTATCCTGACGCATGCCAAAGCAAACAAAGTTGAATCAGTTCGAAAAATGGATGAAAGCCAGGCAAGAGCGGGCTTTCCCGCTGCTTTATTTGCTTATCTGCATCCTTGCTTTCGGGTTATTTATCCCGTTTCTAGGCTTCTATTGGGATGATTGGCCGACAATTTTTTATACTCACTCAAATCGTATTGCCCAACTAGTTAATCATTTCTCGTATGATCGGCCCTTCTCGGTCTGGGCTTATTACCTGATCGGCCGTTTGGGCACCGCGCCCATCGCTTGGCATGTGGGTGCGCTGCTGCAGCGCTGGGCGCTGGTGGTCGCGCTGGCTTGGGCGCTGAAACCGCTGTGGCCGAAGCAGAATGCCAAGATCCTTTACATTGCGCTGATCTTCGCCATTTATCCAGGCTACTACGTTCAGCCCCTTTCAGTGATCTTCGCGCCCCATTTGGCCGCCTACATTTTCTTTTTCGTGTCGCTGGGTGCGATGGGCCGCGCTATCAGCCAGCCAAAATATTTCCGCCGATACACGCTTCTAGCGCTGGCGGCCGCATTTGTGCAAGTCTTTACGCTTGAATACTACGTCGGGCTAGAACTGATCCGTCCACTTTACATATGGTTTGTACTCACGCGCTTAGAGCCGCGAAATAAAAGGCCATTCGCAAAGACAATGCGTCTGTGGGCGCCGTACTTGCTTGTCTTTCTCGCCTGGTTCGCCTGGAGGCTATTCCTGCTCAAGCTGCCGAGCGAGCCTTACCCACTGGCGCTCAGCCGGAATCCGTTGACGGCTGCCGGCGAACTGTTCCGAGTAGGCGTGCAGGATCTGATCTATGTCTTGTTCACCGCGTGGACCGAAACATTGCGGCCAGCTTTGTTCACACTCGCCACGCGCGTCGATTGGCTGGCCTGGGGCATCGCCGCGGCCAGCGCGTTGTTGATCGGGTATTTACTACTGACCTATCACAAAGTAGCGACAGAAAATAAAACTCCAGCCCGCGAAGAGACGCGTTTCGCCAAACAGGCCATGCTGCTCGGGCTGTTTGCCTTCTCCGCCGGCATGGCGCCCGTCTGGGTGATCGGCGAGCGCATCGCCCAGGGCGACTACAGCCAGCGTTACTTGCTCATCGCCATATTCGGCGCGGCGATATTTCTGGTGGCGCTGATCACTTATCTGATCCCGGTTGAACGAAACAGGATTCTCTTGATCGCTTTGCTGGTTGGTCTAGCGATAGGCAATCACCTCCGCCAGACCAATGTGTTCCGGCAAGATTGGGAAACTCAGCGCAATTTCTATTGGCAGCTCGCCTGGCGGGCGCCTGCCATCCAGAGCAACACCGCGCTGATCTCGTTTGACCGCGTAACCCATTGGACAGGTGAGCCGTTGCTCGGCGATGCTTTGAACACGCTCTATCCGCCGCACGCCGCTCCCCCGGCGGTCGATCTATGGAACTTTGAACTCACGCGATCGGCAATCGTGGAGCGCATCCTGGCTGGCGAAAAACTAGAGAACGATTACCGCGGGTTGACCTTCAGCACCGAAAAACCTGACGACCTGCTATTCTTCTTTCCCTCCCCAGAAGGTTGCTTGTGGGTCCTGTCTGCTCTGGATACCTATAACGAATATTTGCCCTTTGAAAACCGCGAACTTGTAGCCCATTCCAACTTGGACAACATTGTGCTGAATGTGCAAGCAGCGCCGGATGAATCTGTTTTCGGTGCCGAGCCCGCGCACACTTGGTGCTATTACTTCGAAAAAGCCGACCTGGCCCGCCAGCAGGGGCAGTGGGATACAGTATTAAGCCTTATGGCAGGCGCGCAGCAGCAAGGGCTGGAGGCTAACGTTGGCATTGAATGGCTGCCGCTGGTCGAAGCCTATGCCCGCACCGGTGACTGGGCTGCCGCTCTGGACCTCAGCGCCACAGTTCATCGCATGCATACAAAGAATGACGCAATGATCTGCGCCTTGTGGGGGCAGATTATTGCCGCGACAGACAGCGCGGAGGCAGCGGACGTGTTCGCTGAAGTAGGCCAGCTCGCAAGCTGCAACGAATAACCTTCCATGGCAACACTAGCCAATAAAATATCGGCACTGACCAAGAAAAATCAGGCAAGCCTGCTGACCGCGGCTACGGCGTTTGCTTTGGCCGCGCTGGCGTGGCTGATGCTGAGCCATGCCTGGTTCACCGATGATGCTTATTTCTCTTTTCGCAGCATTGATAATTTTGTCAATGGCTACGGTCTCACCTGGAACGTGATCGAGCGCGTGCAAGCTTACACGCATCCTCTATGGGTGCTCGTGCTGAGTGTTTTTTATTTCTTCACGCGTGAGATCTATATCACAACTATTGTGGTCAGCTTAGCGCTAACTTTGGGGCTGGGCTGGCTGGTCATATCCAAGATCTCCAAGACGCGTTGGCAGGGATTGGCGGCAATATTCCTGCTGTCGCTTTCGACAGCTTTCATTGATTACACGACGTCAGGTTTAGAGAATCCGCTTTCGCATTTGCTACTTGCGGTTTTTCTTTGCGTCTTTTTACGACAGGAGCGTTCGCTGCGCAAATTATTTTGGCTGGCTTTGCTAGCCGCGCTAGGCGCCCTCAACCGTTTGGACATGATCCTGTTCTACTTACCGGCGCTCATATACGAATTGTGGCAGGAAAAGGATAAATGGCGCGCTACAGGCGTAATCGCGCTGGGTTTCGTTCCACTGGCGCTGTGGGAAATCTTTTCGATCGTCTACTATGGTTTCCTTTTCCCCAGCACCTATTACGCCAAAGCCCAGAATTACGTGGCGCTTGGCGAAGAAATTTTCGCAGGCTTGAACTATTTCCTGTTTACGCTCAAGTTCGACCCGATCACGTGGGTGGTGATCGTAGCCGCGCTGGTTTCAACCGCGCGGCAGCGACAGGCACGCGCCATTGCAGTCGCGGTGGGCATCCTGCTTTATCTCGCCTACATTTTGCAGATCGGCGGCGATTTTATGGGTGGCCGCTTTTTGTCCTCTGCTTACTTGGCGGCAGTCATTATTCTGCTGGTTTATTTATTTCCCAAATTGCAACTTAAAAAACATTGGGCGCTTATTCCCGCCGCACTGCTGATCGGGTTGCTGGCTAGTTCGCCGCCCTACTTCCTGTATGCCAAAGGCTTTCGCACTGCGCGCTGGAACGGTGTGGTGGATGAGCGCATGGTTTATTTCTCCACCAATTTTCTACGCATCAAAAATCTGCACACCTTCAATGCAGATCCGCAATACACCACAGTCAACAAGATCGCATTCTTTGTCAAATCCCTTGGGCGCGGCAGCTTGTTCCGCTGGGAAGCTGAGAATGACTGGATCGATCTAGGCAAGGATCTGCGCGCCCAAGCGGTCTCCGAGGGCAAGCTATTCCTGCCGCAGGGTGCCAACGGCTTCACCGGCTACTACGCCGGCCCGGATGTGTACATCATCAACGCCCTGGCGCTGACCGACGGTTTACTGGCGCGCGTGCCACCCATCTATAACCCCAATTGGCGAAGCGGCCATTTCATGCGCATCATTCCGCCCGGCTACCTGGAGGTCGAAGCAGGCACGCAAGAACATCTCGATGACCCAAGCTTGGACGTTTACTACCAGAAGATCCGCCTGGTCACGCACGGCGATCTTTTCACTGCGGAACGTTGGCAGGCGATCTGGGAGCTGAACACGAAGAGTTTCGACGAATTGCTGCTTGGCTATTCGACGCAATTTCGTTTCCCGGCCTTACACACTATTTCTTTGGAGGCGATGCCCGAGCCCAATACTGAATTGACGCCGGACTTAACATTCGCGGGGCAAGGCAGCGCCGCGCAGATCGAATTCCCGCAATCGGTGCACGCCACGGCGATACGACTTGGGCTTAGCGCGGGAGATAATTTTCTGCTAACCTTCTTGGATGCAGAAGGGAGCGTTCTGGCATCCCAAACCCTGATCAGTCACCAAGCGCTAGGAGTAGAAGCTTATTCAATATCAATTCCCGACGATGTCGCAACTAAGGGCTTTTCTGCCATTCGCCTGATGCCAATTCGCGTCTTTTACGATGAAGCGGACAGTGAATATATGCTTAGTTGGATCGGCTTCTAAGTAACCCGCTGGCGAATCTATCGTTTTCTTTTGTTGAGTTCGATATATGGAGGCTCACATGAATAAGAATACTTTCTTCAAGATCATGGCTTTATCCCTCATTGTTGTAACCGCTTGTGATCTTTCGTTCTCATTCGGATCGACTGCAACACCCGCGCCCCCAACCGCCACTACGGCCTCGGGCTTCCCCTGGCCAGATGAAGCCGGCGAATGCACCCTGGTAACCAGCGTGGCCGCCACGGTCTATTCGCGGCCCAGCGCCCAGGCTGATGTGTTTGGCGAAGTGGAAGCCGGCTTTGAGACCGTTGTGACAGCCCGCACCGCAGATGGCTGGGCCGGCTTCGGCCCGGGTGTGGCACAGGCAGCCAACATCGGCATTTTCCGCTTGCGCTGGATCTTCTTCGACGACGCCACTTTTACCGGCGGCTGCCTGAGCGTGCCCGAGGAAGGCTGGACGCCCGACCCGGTGGCCTGCTACACCATGCCTATGGAATCGGTCCAAGTTTACGCGGATGCCGATACTTCCTCGGATGTGCTCGCCACCCTCGACATTGAGGATTTCGCCGCCGTGATCGGATTGACGAGCGATGGCTGGGCGCAAGTGGACCTTGGATTGGGCAACACTGGCCTGACCGGCCTCGGCTGGATGGACCAAGCCGCGTTGAACTTGAACGGTTCCTCGTGCAGCAGCCTGCCAACCGTCAGCCCATAGTCAAAATCTTGCTAGCTTCAAACAGGCTCCTTTTCTAAGGAGTCTGTTTTTTTTGTCTAGCTTGACAACCACTGCTAACCCGACCCAAACTGGGTTTTTGTGGCATTAATATCTACCGGCTGTTGCCAAAAATGCGGATATCCTGAGAGGCCTAAGATGGAAAGAAATGTCAATCTGCTTGAAGTTGTATAT
>JBKJWG010000084.1:0-2955 GCA_046716985.1 Anaerolineales bacterium
GAGGGATGACATTCTGCGTAAGTATCATTTCATCGCAGCTAGCTTGGTTCTGGCCTTTGCTTTCCTAGCCACGTTTATCTGTCCCGCACACGCTTTCGATCCTGAGGAGAATTTGACCGCGCGGGCGGCGCTCCTGATGGATGCAAGTACGGGGAAGATTCTGTTTCAGAAAGAAGCGGACCTGCGCCTGCCGCCGGCCAGTACGACCAAAGTCGTGACGGCAATTCTCGCTCTTGAAAGCGGGCGCAAGCTCTCCGATGCAATTACGGTATCCAAAGAAGCCACCCGGGTGCCGGCATCAAAACTCTATTTGCGACCGGGACAAAACGTTACCCTCGAAGAGTTGCTCTACGGCATCATGCTCGCTTCCGCCAATGACGCCAGTTTGGTGCTGGCAGAAGGCATCAGCGGTTCGGTTGAGCGATTTACCGAGCAAATGACCAAGAAGGCGCATAGTATCGGCGCGACTAATTCCCATTTCACCAATCCACATGGCCTTACGGCGCCCGATCACTATTCCACGGCGCGCGACTTGGCGGTGATCTTCCGCTACGCCATGCGTAACGCGTGGTTCCGCGAAATCGTTCAAACCAAGTTCAGCTCCGTCAGCACCACGGCCGTGGTCAAAAAGAAGGTCGTGCCGCGGCGCATCTCGGTGAGAAACCATAACCGCTTGCTGTGGGATTTCGACGGCGCCATCGGCGGCAAGACCGGCTACACCGTGGCGGCGCAGAAATGCTTCGTCGGCGCGGTGCAGCGCAACGGCGCCACATTAATCGTTGCGATTTTAGGAGCGCGCGATCAATGGGGCGACACCAAGCGGTTACTCGAATACGGGTTCGAGAATTTTGACTCCTTAAAAACGGCGCCGCCGAGCGGCCGGTCCGCCGCCGGTGAACAACAGGTCGGTTTGCGGGGCGCGCGTAGCTCGACGATGATCCTACCATCTGACGATCAGAAGCCTCGGCTCCTGGATAGCGGTTATGTTCTACAAGTCGCCTCTTTCCGCGAGCGTGACCGGGCCGAGGATTTTTCCAGGCAGATCCGCGAAAAGGGCTTCGAGACTTTTGTTGAACCGACCCCGCTAGGCCGTGGCGAAATGGCTCACCGGGTGAAAGTCGGTCCGTACGTTGATTTGCTCACGGCCCAGGAAAGCGCGCAACAGATCTTCAGCAAGAGCGGTCATCGAGCGTTAATCCTGCCGGCTCAGTCGACCGGCGACAATCCAGGTTAAGCGCAGTTGACAAATTAGAATTCGACGACCATCCCATCCGTCGCGAGCATGACGTTCAATTCGCTCTGGCGCGCGAGCATTTGCTCGCCCAGATGGGTCAGGACCAGCTGCTTGCAATCCAAGCGCGCTAAGTTTGCTCGCAAAACTTGATAATTGATATGTGTGCCCGGTTGTTGGTCGTAAAACGAACATTCGCAGAGAAATAGATCGACGCCGCGCGCCTGATCGATAAAACTCTCCGTCCATGCCGAGTCGCCGGAAAAAAGCAGCTTTTTACCCTCGTAGGCGACTTTCAAGCCGAGCGAGATCTCGTGGGTCTGATGCGGTACAGGAAAAGGATAAACTTCAATTCCGTCTATGCGCGCGGGTTGATCGGGATACAAAGTCTCGAAAATCGTCGGCGGAACTTCTTTGTCGTTGGTCGCGTTGCCATACATGAGCTGGAAAAGTTGTCTTACTTTCGTTTCCGTGCCCGGCGGACCGGCGATGGTTAATGGTTTATTCTTTGGCTGCTGATAGAGATATTCGATGAAGAATAATGGAATGCCGCCAATGTGATCGCCGTGCAGATGGCTGAGAAGGATCGCATCCAAACGGCGCGGATCGATCCCCGCGCGCTTCATCGCCAAGAGACTCGTCGGCCCGCAGTCGAGCAGAAACACACGGTCGCTGGCTTCTACCAGATAGCCGCTTTGATTACGCCCGCCGCTGCCAAAGGCGTCACCACAACCGAGAACGTGAAGTTTCATCGCTGCGCTTATCCGACGATCGATCTTCGATCCCGTCACTGACGCAATTAATATGACGATGCACCGTGAGGATGCAACCGATCCATTTAGCGTCATCAGCCTTACGATGATTGAGTCAGGCGAAGTTGCTTTTTCACCTCGCTGCGACTAAAGTCATGCCTGTGGCAGGGTTTAAACATCCGTTTTTTACCGCTTATACAACCAGTCTGTGGATTCGTTTTCTTCGCTTCAGTTTACAATCACATAAGAAACTGGAAGACGATCTGGCGAAATTAGGCCTCACGCCACCGCAATTCTACGTGCTGGCGACGATCGGTTATGCCGGCCGGCTGCCGTTCGGCGAGATCGGCGCCAAAATGATGGTCACCGTGAGTAACTTGACCGGCATCGTCGACCGGCTGGAAGATAAAAAACTGGTCGTTCGCAAGCGCGACGAAAAGGACCGGCGCGTGGTCCACGTTGTTTTGACCGACAAGGGCGTGAAACTTTATAAGAGTACAATTCCCCAATTTGAAAAGAGCTGCGCGCAGATTTTCACTGGGGTGAGCAAGCCCGAACAGAAAGCGCTCTCAGCGATACTCCGCAAGCTCAATCTCGATACCACCGTTAGTTAGCCGCTCCGCTACCCGCGGCGCGGATCGCAAATTACAGATTTCAAATTCCAGATCGCCGGACAGGATTGTTTCACCTCGGGTGGCCTGCCGATTCGCGCAGCTTGATTGACAGCGGATATTGGCGGGTTATAAATGATTAACATTTAAACTATTCTCGGCGCGCGCGTATTCCCGTGAAAGACGAAAGCAAAAAACCCATCGGGCTCGAAAGAGTCAAGCAGTGGCTTTACGCCAAAGGACTCGACCAGCGCAGCAGCGGCTGCGTGTTGTGCGGTTCTTGCTACGGCCACGGGCCGGCCAATCCGATGGAAGACGCGCCTGGACCAAAAGAAAAATGTCCGCCCTACGAATTCTACAA
>JBKJWG010000085.1:0-3561 GCA_046716985.1 Anaerolineales bacterium
TGCTGGAGCAGCACAACACAATTCGATAATTAGTCGCTCTTAGGTCTCGCATCCTGCCCGCCCCGCGCGGGTTATAGCCCGTATGTCAGAACGCCGCGCCAAAATTGTTGCCACGCTAGGCCCAGCCAGCCGCGACACGCCCACCCTTGAGCGGCTGATCGCGGCCGGCATGAATGTGGCGCGCCTTAATTTTTCGCACGGCACGCACCAGGAGTATGCCGAGTTGATCGCGCGTGTGCGCGCCGCAGCCGATAGCGCTGGCGAGCCGATCTGCATCCTGCAAGATTTGCAGGGACCCAAGATCCGCGTCGGCGATCTGCCGGGAAACGCAATGACGCTCACTCGCGGCGATGAGGTGACGCTAAACTGTTCGCCTTCAGCGTCTGCAAATGGAAATAGTATTCCCGTGGATTTTGCCGACCTGCCGCGCTTTGTGCGCAAAGGCGGGCGCATTCTCTTGGACGACGGTCGCCTCGAGTTGGAAGCAACCGCTGTCAAAAAAGATCAGGTGCAAGCCAAAGTTGTGATTGGCGGCCAGCTCAAGTCCAATAAGGGCATCAACCTGCCTGGCGCAGAGATCGATGTGCCAGGGCTCACCCAAAAAGACGAACAGGATCTTGCGAAAGGTCTTGAATTTGGCGTAGACATGATTGCCATTTCGTTCGTGCGCTCAGCCGAAGACGTGACCCGCGTGCGTCAAGCGATCAGCAAGCACGCACCTGATCGGCTGGATACTGCCGTCATCGCCAAGCTCGAACGAGGCGAAGCCCTGGAAAACTTGACACAGATCATCGATAGCGCCGACGGCGTCATGGTGGCGCGCGGCGACCTGGGTGTAGAGCTGCCGCCGCAAATGGTGCCGATCGCCCAAAAGCAGATCATTGATGCGGCCAATCAGGCGGGCAAATTGGTGATAACTGCTACTCAGATGCTCGAATCGATGATCCTCAACCCGCGCCCCACCCGCGCCGAAGCCTCGGACGTGGCTAACGCTATCTTCGACGGTACCGATGCAGTCATGCTTTCAGGCGAAACCGCCATAGGGAAATATCCCGTCGAAACAGTCGCCATCATGGACGCCATCATTCAGGAAGCTGAAAGTCATATCCGTCAATGGGGCCATTGGAAGGGCTACACGCCATCCTCCGAATCGGAGGATGCTGTGTCGATCACCCGCGCAGCCCGCGAGCTGGCGCAGGATGTGAACGTGGCGGCCATCACAGTATTCACCCAATCCGGGCGCACCGCGCGGCTCATGTCAAAGGCTTTCCCGCGTGTGCCCATATTGGGGCTCACTCCCGAACGGCGCACATATAACCGCATGGCGCTCTATTCGGGCGTCACTCCTTTATTGGTCGACCTTTCTTACAGCGTAGATGAGATGTTAGGTAGCATAGAATCTACAGTTCTAAAACTTCGCACGATGAAGCCGGGTCAAAAAGTAGTGGTCATCTCCGGTTACCCGATCGGCGATATGCGCCCGCCGAATTTAGTGATGTTATATACATTGGGGCAGCACGCCTAAATAAAAAAGCCCGGAAATCCCGGGCTTTTTTTATAGACCAATTCTTTTTTGGTTTATCGGTATCCCGGGCGACGCTTGCCGCCGGGCGATCATGCCAGCGTAAAAAACCGACCCGATCCCGACCGACGTAATTGCCAGCCCCTGCAGAAGCAACGGCGTACTGACCAGGTCCAGTGCTCCGCCGGCAATGGCCTTGCCCATGGCGCCTACAGCGCCAGCTTCACTCGTTAATGCGCTAGCCAAAAGGTCGTCCAGAAAATGCAGGGAGAAAAATTGCAGACTAAGCCCTAGAACCACTGTTATCGCCCCGGTAAGCAGCAGCGGCCAGCCAGCCCAACGCAATATGGATTTCAGGCCGCGCGCAGCCAGCGCCACGGCCAGAGTGCCGAAGGCGGCCACAGCTACCCAACTCCAACTGACCGCCAAGCGCGCCCGAGTCAGGCTGGTTTTAAACTGCACCAATTCGTTGGGCGCCTCTGTATTCTGGGTCATCAAATTAAGATCGATCAGGTCGGGAGCGCGGCGCAAACTTTCCTGGATAAGCAGATCGGCATTGCCGATCATCGCGCTGTAATAGGGTTCAGGCGGGCGGCAGGCTCTAATGCTGCCGGCCACTCCCTCTGCCGTGGTCATATTTTCCCTCGAAATTTGCTGCACTTCTTCGGCGCTGCAAGCGGGCACAGCATCCAGCAGAACAGTCATCACCGCGCCGGCGTTATTCTGCGCATTTTCTTTCCATAGCCTTAGATCCAACTGCAAAGGCGGGAAATCCTGGTCACCGTTCAACCAGAGACTATATGTATCCACAACCTGGTTCACAGTTTGTTCGACCAAAGCTGTCGGCGCAGTTAGGTCCGTGATCTTTTCCCAGTCTTCCTGGCTTAAGCTATTCAGTGCTTCGTCCAGCGCGGCTATATTGATGCCTTCTTCAGTCTTTTGCTCTTGCGTTTCCCCAGCGCTCCCTTCGCCCGCGCCGGAGAAAAGCATTTCTTGCGTAGCCTGTCGCGCCAAGCCTGCGATCAATTGCGCATCGAGTAGATTGTCGCGTACCAGGCTCTTTGTGGTGGCTGGGTCGAAGATCAATGCACCCACATCGCGTGCAACCAGCGTCACCGGCAACAACAAGACGAAAATGACGAGCATCAGAATAGCTGCGACGCGCAGCAGAGCTTGCAACATAGGTTTTAGCCTCTCAAGGAATTCGTGGTGATTTTATCTTCCCGCGCCGCCAGCCACAAGCAGAGCAAGATGAGAAATGAACCAGCGAGAAATAGCGGCGTGAGGCGCTCGCCCAGCAGCAAGGCACCCAGCCCAGCGCCCACCAGCGGCTGCGCAAAGAAAGTAAGTGAAGCCACACCCGCCTCCAGCAGCTCAAAGGCTTTATTCCATAGATAAGCAGCAATCGCGGTGGAAACGACGCCGAGATAAAGAACGCCCAGAAAAATGCCTGAATCAATGACACCGACCGACTCGGTTCTTAGTTCCCATGCTCCAGCCGGAAGCGCGACTAACAATCCACCGAGAAAGGCTACGAACGTAAATGAAAGCGCGTCTATCTCTTTCGTGGCGCGCCGCACGAGCACCGAATACAGTGCCCAGGTGATAGCTGCACCGACCAAAAGCAAGTTGCCAAGCAGCAGATTCGCGTCGAGTTGGGCCTGGCGTGGATCGACCACCAGCAGCACGCCGATCGTAGAGAGCAGCAGCGCCAACAGCCGCCTGCGACTGACGCGTTCGCGAAGCAACAGCCAAGCAAACAAATAGACGAAGGCCGGCGTGGCGGCGGTGATGACTGCCCCATTGGCCGCCGTGGAAAGCTTTGTGCCACTGAATTGAAAGCCGAGCGAGATGCCGTAGCCAATTACGCCCACTGCTAGCAATCGCACCCACTGAGCGCGGCCCAAGCGCGGAAAGCCTTTGCGTAAAACCAGCCAAGTCCCCAGCGCCGCGGCGCCGAGCGACAGCCGCAGGCTAAGCAGCGCGAACGGCGGGATCACCTCGAGCACCACTTTGCTGACCACATACATGCCGCCCCA
>JBKJWG010000086.1:0-2813 GCA_046716985.1 Anaerolineales bacterium
ACGCTCGGAGATGTGATCGGTTATTTTGGTTTGTTAGCCCTCTTCGGTTTCCCCGTCTTCACTTCGCTGTTCGCTTACTCGCAGGTTTCGCTGGGCGTCGCCAGTGCCCGCCGCATCCTCGATCTGATCAATCGCGAGACCGAGCTGGACCAGAACGCGACCGGCTTCAGCGGCGAGATGAAGGGCGCTATCGAATTCCGCAACGTCACCTTCGGCTACGAAAAACACGAGCCTGCGTTGAACAAAGTCTCGTTCAAGATCGAACCCGGCCAAACTGTCGCCATCGTGGGGCAGACCGGTACCGGCAAGACCTCGCTGGCCAAGCTGGTCAACCGCACGTATGATGTTAATGCCGGCAAAGTAATTGTGGATGGGCGCGACGTGCGCGACTGGAATCTGGAATCGTTGCGCCAGCAAGTTTCCATCATCGAGCAGGATATTTTCTTGTTCTCGCGCAGCGTCGCCGACAACATTGGTTTCGGCGTGCCGGGCGCCTCGCGCAAAGATGTCGAAGAGGCCGCCAAGCAGGCGCAGGCCCACGACTTCATTATGGAATTCAAAGAGGGCTACGACACCGTGGTGGGCGAGCGCGGTGTCACTCTCTCAGGCGGGCAAAGGCAACGCCTGGCGCTTGCGCGCGCCTTCCTCACCGACCCGCGCATTCTCGTCCTCGACGATTCCACCAGCGCCATCGATAGCGCCACTGAGGACATGATCCAGCGCGCCATTTATGCTGCCGCCAAGGGCCGCACCACACTCATCATCACCCATCGTCTCTCGCAGATCCGTTGGGCGGATCTGATCCTCGTGCTGCGCGGCGGCCGCCTGGCCGCAGCCGGCAGCCACGAAGATCTGCTCAAGACTTCCAAAGCCTATCGGCGGATATTTAGCGAATGAATCCTCCTTGTTTCTCAAAAACCTTCGGCAGCTTTCTAACGCTTCTGCTTGCCGTGCAGAATAATGACTACAAGGATTCTTCGCAACGCCGAGCGCGAGGGATGACCTCGGCTGCTCAGAATGACAAATAGTTAGGCTATGGGCTTCTTCTCCGGACTTGACGCTGAAAAATACGATCGCCAATACAGCGATCGTCAACTGCTGCAACGCATGGGCGAATATTTTCGGCCGCACGCGCGCAAGCTATGGGGCATCGCCTGGCTGTCGTTCTTCGTTGCCGTCGCCGCCGCGGCGGTGCCCTTGCTGCTCGCCCGCGCCCTGGATGCGTTGGGCGGCGAGCTCACCGACGCGCAGATCATCTTCGTCGCGCTGATCGTGCTGGCTTCGGGCGTGATCGTGTGGGCGGCCAACTGGTGGCGCCGCCGCCTCACCACCCGCACCATCGGTGACGTGATCATGGCCATTCGCCTGGACGGCTTTGCCGCCGCCATGAGCCACGACCTCTCTTTCTACGACGAAAACCCCACCGCCAAAGTCGTTTCGCGCATTTCTTCCGATACGCGCGAGTTCGGCGACATGATCGTGCTCATCACTGATCTCATTTCGCAGTTCGGCCAGGCGCTGCTGCTGGCCGCGGTGCTTATCTTCGTACAGGGTTTCCTCTCGCTGATCCTGTTCGCGCAGCTGCCGGTCTTCTATTTTGTGGCGGTCGCTTTCCGCGAGGCCGCCCGCCGCACCACGCGCACGGGCATGCGCGCCATGGGCAATGTCAACGCGGCCATCAAAGAGACTGTCAGTGGCATCGCCGTGGCAAAGAACTTCCGCCAGGAAGAAACGATCTTCAGTTCATTCAACGAAGCCAACCAAGGCTCCTTCCAGGTCAACTTGCGGCGCGGCTTCGTGCTCTCGGCGGTGTTCCCCACGCTCAACACGCTGGCCGCGGCCGGCCTGGCGCTGCTCGTCTACGTGGGCGGCATCAACGTGGCGCAAGGCGTCATCACCGCCGGCGCCTGGTTTCTTTTCGTGCAGAGCCTCGATCGCTTCTTCTTCCCCGTGCTCAACCTCTCCGCATTCTGGACGCAGGTGCAATCCGGGCTGGCGGCCGCCGAACGCTCCTTCGCGCTGATCGACGCCGAGCCCAAGGTGGTGCAAGTCGCCCACAACGCGGTGCCGCGCCTGCGCGGCGAAATTGATTTTGAGCATCTCAATTTCAGTTACACCGAAAAGCATCCGGTGCTGCGTGATTTCACTTTGCACATCCGCCCCGGCGAAAATGTGGCCATGGTCGGCCACACCGGCGCCGGCAAGACCTCGATCGCCAAGCTGGTCAACCGCTTCTACGAATTCCAAGAAGGCCGCTTGCTGATCGATGGCAAAGACATCCGCACCTTCGATCTGGCGCAATATCGCCGCCAGCTCGGCATCGTCTCGCAGATCCCCTTCCTCTTCGCCGGCAGTGTGGCGGAGAACATCCGCTATGCCGCGCCGAAGGTGAAAGACGCCGCCATCGACAGGCTGGCCAAGCGCATCGGCGAGGGCGAATGGCTGGAGACCCTGCCCGACGGCCTCGCCACCCAGGTGGGCGAGCGCGGCGGGCGGCTCTCGATGGGCCAGCGCCAACTGGTTTCGCTGCTGCGCGTGCTGGTGCAGAAGCCGGCCATCTTCGTGCTGGATGAGGCTACCGCCAGCATCGACCCGTTCACCGAGTGGCAGATCCAGCAGGCGCTCAATTTGATCTTGAAAGAGAGCACCAGCATCCTCATCGCCCATCGCCTCTCCACGGTCAAGGCCGCCGACCGCATCATCGTGCTGCGCCAGGGGCAGATCATCGAAGACGGCAACCACGATGGCTTGCTGGCGCAAGGCGGCCACTACGCCACGCTCTACAACACGTACTTCCGGCACCAGAGCCTGGC
>JBKJWG010000087.1:0-3790 GCA_046716985.1 Anaerolineales bacterium
GGTCAAGGTCGACCGCTCCTACAATGGGCTCAGCCGACAAGCCGGCTGGCTGGAAAGTGGAGCTATCCCCTCGGTTGCGCCCAGCAGCAGCCGACTGGCCGTGTGGGCAGTGGGCAGCGAGATGCGCTTTTTCGTCAATGATCTTTATTTATTCACTGTCACCGATAGCTTGCTCTATAAAGGCACCATTGGCGTCTTTGTGCACACATCTGGCGAGGGGGATGTGTCGGTTAGTTTTTCGGATCTAAAAGTGTGGGGAGTGCAAAGTAACTGAGTATTGACTCAAATAGCTCATTTGCTCTATAATTAGCTTTGACAAGCCGGTGAGTGACCGTATCTCAGCACCGGGCGACGTTCGCCCGGGAACTTAACCAAAGCACTCATCCGAAAGGAGCCCCATTTCCAATAATTGCATAGCAAGCCTGATCGTTCGGGCTAGGCGTAATAGCCAGCCTGATTTCGCGCGACTATCTATCTAATAAGGAGAGAACATGTCATACCAAAAGATCACCGTCGTCGGTAATTTAGGCCGCGACCCCGAAATGCGCTACACCCCCGGCGGCCAGGCTGTGACCAATTTCAGCGTGGCTACCAATCGCCAATACACCAGTTCCAACGGCGAGAAGGTCAAAGAAACTGTATGGTTCCGCGTTTCCGCTTGGGGCCGCCAAGCCGAAACGGTCAACCAATTCCTCAAGACGGGCAGCCAGGTGCTGGTCGAAGGGCGCATGAACCCCGACAAAGCCACCGGCGGCCCGCGCATCTGGCAGCGCCAAGACGGCAGCTCGGCTTCTTCCTTCGAGATCACCGCTGACCGGGTGGTCTTCCTATCCGGTCGAGGCGATAACGCCGGCGGCGGTGGGCAGGATGCCGACCAGGGCGCGCCCGCCGAGCCCGAGGGCATGGCGGCCGAAGACGAGATTCCGTTCTAGTCCCCGGGAGCCCACATGGCTGAACCCAACAAAACTCCAAAGGATGGTGAGGTAGGCGGTGGAGCCGCCTCTGGCAAGCCTGCCTCACCACCACGCCCGCGCTTAGTGCTGCCGCCCAACGTTGAGGTGGTCTACAGCAACGTAGTGCGCATCGCACACTCGCCGGCCGAACTGGTCTTCGATTTCGGGCGGCTGCTGCCCGGCGAACAGGATGCCTTGATCAAGGCGCGCGTGATGATGTCGCCGCTGGGCGCCAAGCTGATGCAGAAAGCGCTGGCGGAGAACCTGACCAAGTTCGAAGCGCAGTTCGGCGAGATCAAGATCCCACAAGGCAAAACGCTCGCGGACGATCTTTTCAAATCGCTGCAGCCGCCTGAGCCGCCCAAGCCCGAGAACCCGAGCTGAGATGCAACGCCTCGAAGATATTGCCGAAGGCATTCGCAAAGATTTCGACGCGCAGACGGCGGCGCGCGACGCGGCCCTGGCGCAGACGCGCCAGTTAACGCGCCACTGCGCGCATGCCATCCGCGCCATCCATCGCGACGAAGCGGATGCGGCCAAAGTGGAACTGGATGCGGCCCGCGAGTTGGCCGAAGCGCTGCGGGCCGGGTTGAAAGATTTCCCGGATCTGTTCGCAGCCGGTTACACGCAGGATGCGCTGAAGGAGTTCGCGGAAGCATCCATCGTACACGCGCTAGTGCAGAATGGCGACTTGCCCAGCCCGGAAGACCTAAAGGTCGAATCGGCGACGTACTTGCAGGGTTTGGCGGAAGCGGCTGGCGAACTGCGCCGCCGCTGCCTGGATATCTTGCGGCATGGTCATTCCGAAGAAGCCGAGCGCTTGCTCGGCCAGATGGATGATATCTACGCGGTGCTGGTGACCATGGATTATCCCGACGCGGTCACGCGTGGGCTGCGCCGTCTCACTGATATCTGCCGCAGCCTGGTCGAGCGCACGCGCGGCGACATGACCATCAGCTTGCGACAGAAGCGGCTCGAGAACAGTTTGCAAAGCCTGGAAGATAAGCTGGGCAGCGGCGAAATAAAAACGGATAAGAAATCCAAATGAGCACGCGCTGGATTAAAGCCTCAGAGATCGGCGAATATCTGTATTGCCAGCGCGCCTGGTGGTACCGGCTGCAAGGGATGGCTTCGGCCAACGTGCAGGAACTGTCTACCGGATCACAAGTGCATGTCCAACATGGCTGGGGGCTGCGCTTTGCGGGCTGGCTACGCCTTTTTGCTTTCACTTTGATAGCAGTTGCGGCTGCTGTGCTTTTGTTACAACTGCTTCAATAAAAAATGTATTTCTATTTCTCTCTGCTGCTTGTAATTCTTGCGTTGGTCGTGCTCTGGCTTTCGGGCAGACAACGGCGCGGCTCGGGATTGCCCGTAGGCCGCGTGATCTATTCTGATACCGGCGCGGAGCGCCGTGTAGAACAGGCTCTATACGCGGATGACCTGGAACTAGTTGGCCGGCCGGATTATTTGGTCGAGAGCGCCGAAGGCCTGGTGCCGGTCGAGGTCAAAAGCGGCCGCAGCCCACAAAAACCTTATGAAACGCATATCTTTCAATTGGCGGCCTATTGTGTTTTGGTGGCGCGCAATTTCAAAAAGCGGCCGGCCTATGGCATCATTCGCTATCCGCAGCGCAGCTTTCGCGTCGAGTTCACGCGCGAGCTCGAAAGCCAATTGCTGGCGCTGCTGGCGGAGATGCGCAATGGGCTGGACCTGGGCGAGCTGCACCGCTCACACAGCGCGGCGGCGCGCTGCAACGCGTGCGGCTTCGGCCAGCTGTGCGACGAACGCCTGTAAATAAGAGAGCGTGTTAACATAATCACGCATGGCTAAGCCAAAATCACAAAAGCTCGATTTCAAACACGTTGCCATCCTTTCCGGCGGTGACGAAAAGACCCCGAACGATCTGGCCGCGCAGGTGGCCGCCTTTCTGCAAGATCATAAGATCACAGCCACTTACGGACGCACGCGTGACGAAGCCATACAGCAGCGCGTGCTCAAGAAAGAGTTCGACCTGGTGATGGCCCTGGGCGGGGACGGCACTGTTTTGCGGGTGGGACATTTATGCGCCCCGTTGGGAATTCCAGTTCTGGCGATCAATCAAGGCCATTTCGGGTTTCTTATTGAAGTGGAGCCAGAGGATTTAAACGACTTATTGCCTCGCCTGGTAACCGGCGACTATTGGTTCGAAGACCGCATGCTGATCCATGTCGAGTTATGGCGCGGCGGCAAGTCGACCGGTTCTTGGGAAGCTGTGAACGAAGCCATGGTCGGGCGCGGCAAGCTGGCCCGCCCAGTGCATTTGAAGGCCAGCCTGGACGGCCGCGCGCTGACGACTTACGTGGCTGATGGTTTGATCGTGGCCACGGCCACCGGCTCGACAGCGTATGCGCTGGCGGTGGGCGGCCCGATCTTGCCGCCCACGTTGCGCAACATTTTGCTTGTGCCGGTCGCAGCGCACCTAAGCATGGATCGCGCGATCGTTTTGGATGAAGGCGTCAGTATTCGCGTCGAGTTCACGCGCGGCGAGGAAGCTGTGCTCAGCGTGGACGGGCAGCAATCTTCGGATATGGAGATCGGCGATTGGGTCGAGCTGCGCGCCAGCGAGCACAGCCTGCGCCTCCTGCGCTTCCAGGAGCCCGGTTATTTCTATCAACGCCTGCTCTCGATCATGGATAACAATCCATCTACGAAACGGGGCCGATCGTGAGCGAAGAAGCCAGCACTTATTGTGCTAACCACCCGAATCGGGAAACGGGCCTGCGCTGCAACAACTGCGGCAAATATATTTGCAGCCTGTGCGCGGTGCAAGTGCCGACCGGCTACCGCTGCCGCGAATG
>JBKJWG010000088.1:0-2511 GCA_046716985.1 Anaerolineales bacterium
TTTGACTTCAAGGTGAGAAGCTATTATTGGTTCAAAGTGTTCTTGCAGGACTCGTCCGGCGCTTCGGTGGAATGAAAGGCAAAGCCGCGTTGGACAAGTTCCAGGTTGACGAAGATGCCATCCACGATGACGTAACGGGGCAGGCGGCCGTATTCGTCGACGTCGGTTTTATCCATGACGATGAGCACTTGCTTGCCCATCACCAAAGCCTGGTTGGCAGCCAAGGCTTCCGCGCCGCCGGGTTCGTTGGGGCCGGGGGCGTTAATGCCGATGTAGCGCACTTCGTGCTCGTCGCCATTGAATTCCACAACGGCGGCGTCGCCGTTATAGACCATCACCACTGTGCCAACGATGCGCTCGGTGTTGACGGGCAGGCAGCCGGCGGTGGGGGGGATGGCGACTCCGGAGGTGTCTGCCGAAGTGGCAGCCGGCGCCGAGGTAGCAAGGGGCGCCGAAGTGGATTCGACCACGCCGGCGGTGCTTTGCTGCAGCAGGCTGGCGATAGCGGTCTCCAGCGCGGCGGTTGCTTGGGCGTTACTTGTGCCAGAGCCGCAAGCGGTTAGCAGGAGTACCATGGCGATCAAAACGGTTAAATAAGGTTTCATTTGGTGTATGACCTCTGATTGTTAGATTGAAAAAAAGTATAGCGTATCGACCCCTTGTTTGTCGTAGTTTTAGTTAAGGAGAAGCAAAGAGAATTGGCTTGGCGTTTGTCAAGTAGTTGCTCGTTTTGGTGATTATGTACTTGGCAAATGCAGGAGGGCTAATCTTTTTGCCTCAAAATCACCGAAAGGTACATCACGTTTCCGTATATAAAGACCGAATGGGACACGAATTCATCCGCGTAACTCTCCGACCCCTGAAAGGCTGATAACAACTCCTTAGTCAGGGGCTGTTCAATCCCAGAGAAATCCCGCGCGTCAACACCAACGTCATAGGGACCCAAATCCTTTTTGAATTCCTGCGGATCGGGCAGTTCCGTAATGCGGGTTAAGAGATGGACGAGCGAGTAATGAGCCATATCGCCTCCCGATAGACTATTACATTATCGCGCTAGCAGTAGGTATATGTCGAGTCGCGCGCAAAGAGGGGAATTGTGGAATCCCAAAATCGCGGGTAGAGTTGTAGATGCCCCTGTAGCTCAATGGATAGAGCGAAGTCCTACTAAGTCTGAGGTGCGGGTTCGAATCCCGTCAGGGGTATTGCATCTTATAAGACTAGGATGGTATAATATGCCCTAGTAGGACTGAGCTCTGTTAAACTAGAGCCTCGGACGGAGAAACCGCCCTGAAGCGCGACACACTCGATTCGGGCGGTTTCTCTTTAAAGCAAAGCCCGTTTACTTAGCGGGCTTTTTCTTTGCTTGTTTGGGCTTGACCTGTAGGAATGCCCGCATCAGGTCTTTGAAATCTACCCCGCCTAGTTTGATAGGCTTCTCGTTGGTTATCTTTTTTTCTTTTACTTTTCCCATTTTGACTCCAATTACAATTATACAATAGTGGCTGACCAACTACTCGCGCGTGTACCTTTGGACGTGTGCTTGGCTGCCGTAGAAACTGCGTTCGAGAGAGGCAGGCTTTGGGGGTACTTCATTTCAATGAGGTTCGAGTTCCCCGCGCGCCACCAAATGGTCATCAGCGACCCCCAGTTAGGCAAACTACTTGTACTAACGCTGAGAAAAGTACAAGCTAATCTAACAGAACTCTACTTCTCTGACCCCTACCCACCTGACTTTTCTTGCGAGGAGGCCATAGCATTTGGAGACGACGAGGGGTTCAAGGCCGATTTCGACTTTGCTGCGGATCACTTCTCCCCATCCCTAGTTGAGGCGTTGGGTAAAGATGACTATATATGGCTGGATGACCCGACTAGAAAACCAAGCGGGAAAAAACCAAAACGCGAGCGCGGTCTAAATGCCGACACCGTAGAAAAACTAAGAACGCTTGTCGAGAACAGAGAAGGCGACATACTTACTACTGGCAGGGCGCGGCGGCGCACTATCGCCTACGAGGAAATACCCATAGATAAAAAGACCGTAGCTAAATACTTGCCCGATTTAGTCCGCCGATGGCGCGACAACACGTACAGAAAAGGGGAAATTGAGGAAATTATCAGGAAATTAGAGGGAATCTAGGTGTTTTAGCGGACTCTGCCGTTCGGATTGCCTCACGAGGCGCATGATAGATCTGTGAGACCTCCATAAGGCGAAGAGCCAAATCCTGATTACAGCGAGTACAGGTTGCTTTAAAAGGACGGGGGCTGGAACTAGCCCAGCCCCACCCGCCTCTGTGGTGGAATTCGGTAGACACAGCGACTTTGGGGGTCGCCACCTTGACGGGTTTGTCAGTTCGAATCTGACCAGAGGCATTACGAATTATAACAAAGTTCGAAGAAGAGGGATGACATGAAAAATCAAGCCGAACAAAGAGCTATAGTTTATATAGACGGATACAACCTCTACTATGGGCTAAAGAAGAATGATTTAATTAAATATTTATGGCTAAATCTATC
>JBKJWG010000089.1:0-3644 GCA_046716985.1 Anaerolineales bacterium
CATCGGTTCGTGGCGCAGCTTGCGCATTTCCAGCTCAGCAATGTTGAGCGTCTTGCGCGCGAAATAGAACGCGGCGGCCAACGGCCGCGGCAATCTGGAAGCGGGCTTAGCCAACTCGGCGTGCGTCATGTCGCGTCCTGGAGGTCTCAATATAAGAGCTTGTTGATTCAATCTCAGCCCCGGCGTAGTGGGCAAAGACCTGTTCGAGCGTGGCACCGCCACCGTTCAGCGCAGCCTTCAATTCGGCTGGCGCGCCGGTGACGGCGATGCGGCCCTGGTGCAAAATGGCGACGCGGTGGCACAGGCTGTCGGCTTCTTCCATATAGTGGGTGGTGAGCAATATAGTGGTGCTGTATTCAGCGCGCAATTTTTGGATGTGCTCCCACACTGACCTACGCGCGATCGGGTCGAGTCCGACGGTAGGCTCGTCCAGAAAGAGGACGTGCGGCTGGTGCAGTACGGATTGGGCGATCTCTAGGCGGCGGATCATGCCGCCGGAATAGGTCTTGACCATTTTGTCGGAGGCTTCCTGCAAGCCCATTAGCTCCAGCAGAGCGCGAATGCGTTCCTTTCGCACCGCGCGCGGCAGATCGTAGAGCTTAGCGAAGATAAGTAAGTTCTCGTAGCCAGTGATGCCGCCGTCGGCGGAAAGCAGCTGGGGCACGTAGCCGATCACACGGCGGACGTCGCCAGGCTGCTTGATGATATCGAAGCCGGCCACAGTGGCGGTGCCGCTGCTGGGCGGCAGCAGGGTGGTGAACATTTTGAGCATGGTGGTCTTGCCGGCGCCGTTGGGGCCTAGCAGGCCGAAGATCTCGCCTTCTTGCAAAGCCAGGTTGACGTGATCCACCGCGGTCAGCTTGCCGAAGAGGCGGGTCAGGTCTTTGGTTTCGATGATGTTCATAGTGGGGCGGGAACGAATGTAGCGCGCTGAAATGATTGTGTCAAGCCGCCCTGCGCAGCTGCGGAATCTGCACTTTCGAAGTGTCGATTGTTTCGGCTTTCAGGAATTTGGCAAAACCCTTCAAACCTTTTGAATACGCCTGAATGAAATGTTTGTCTATTTCGAACCACGATTCAAGCCACGCACCGTTGATCAGCAGGGTACAGCTTTCTTTATCCAGCTTGAAATCAGCGCGGCCGACGAGACGCTCTCCATAAAGGATCGGCATCGTATAAGACCCATATTTCCTTTTGTGGGCTGGCTTATAAATTTCCCAAATGGTGTCGAAGTCAAAAAGGAGCTTGGCTCTGCTGGTTATCTGATCTAAAGGGGATAAGAACACAACTTCTTGCGCGGACGTCGAATCGAGCGGTTTCCATGCTTTTAGGAATTTTCCACCTGCAAGCAAGGCCAGCTTAGGCAGATCCTCCGGCAAAACAAAAAATGTTTCCTTTTCATTTTCGATACCCACCTCGGCGATGATGCCGGCTCTAAGCATTTGTTGCAGCTTGCGGCTGCCTTCATCGGGATCGACAAAGCGTTCAATAAAGCCTTTCCATGTGTTTCTGAACGAGCGCGTATTGAGTATGCCGTGCACAGCTATGGATTTGATGGCGAAGAAATCTTCCATTTCTTTTTGCGGGGCAATTCTGGCATGCGCGGCGGGCACGAGGTTCTCAAGCAGGTCATAAACGCGCGCCTTGCCCTCACGGCGGACGATCATGAGTTCGCCGGACAACCAAAGATAATAAAGCGCCACTCCGGCCTCTTTGCTCGAGCGATAGTTCGCGGTGCGCCTGCTTTCGAAATCGCGGTTGCGCAGCGGCCCGCGCGCCACCACCTCGGCCTTCACCGTTGCGATCAGTTTCTTATTCTCTTTTGCGAAACGAATCCAACGTTTTTCGCGGCCTTTGCGCTGCATCACCAACCGCCAATAGGGCATTTCGTGCATCGGCAGAACGCGCAAGTTGCCGCCGTAGTCAAAGAACTTTCTGTCTTTGTAGACCAGCTCGCTGAGGAAAGAGGGTTGATAGTCGCGCACGCGGCCCCACAGCACCAGGTCTTGGCTGGGGGCCACGATGGTGGTCGGATCGATCTGCAATGAGCCGAGCTGCTCGATGGCCTGCTCGACCCCTTTTTTGCCGCGCCAGCGCCGCCCGGGCCATAAGCCTTGGCGACCCAAAATAAACTGATTGCGAACAGCGCGGTTGATTTTGAGTTTTGAGTCATTGCTCATCGCCATGGTAATTTGCCTTTGGCAGTCAATTCGCTATTGAGGCCCGCCGCTATTTCCTCGAATTTCTTCTTCGCCCGTTCTGGCGGCAGCTTTCTTCCGGTAAACTTTACTCGGTTTGCCCAGTGCGGCCAGGTTTCCAGGCGGCGGGCATGCTTGCCGCGCTCGGTGTGGAATTGCATGCTGTGGATCAGAAGCGCGGCTTCTAACTCGTTGACGGTTTTGCTGAGCGTTTTCGATTCATAGCCGCCCACGGCCACCAAAACATCCGTTTGCAACTCGCCGTCCTTGTCCAATTTCTTCAGCAGCGATTTCGCAGTTGAAGACAACTTGCCTATTTGCCAATCGTCGCGGGCTGTACCGATGGCGAAGATGGCCGGCCACAATTTGCGATGCACGAAGGTCACTTTCTTTGAAAGCAATTTGCTGACCAGAACATCGGGATGGGTGCCTAGCTGGCCGAGTACATCGTAGATCAGGTGCGATAGCGGGTGCGCCCACCAGGAGCCGCGCAGCGGGCCGCCGGTGATCAGGCCGACCGCGCTAGGGAAGCTGGCATCTTGTTCGAGCAGAAGTCCGGTGCGCTTAAGCTCACTGAAGACTTTGTTGAATTGCGCCTTGGCCGTGGCCACCTGGTTACCTTATTCTGCTGTCGCCAACAATGCGTATACGTCTGGGAATATCAGCTCCACCCAGAGGGTATACATTTTTCCGCTAGGATGCAAGCCGTCGCCTGCGATCAGGGTTGGGTCGCTGGCGGCCTGGCGTGAGATTGAGGTGATGTCGAAATAATGGACGCCGGCCGCGGCGCTTTCTTCGCGATTGACGGCGTTGAAGGCATCGATCTGGGCGGCGACCTGCTGGCGGTCTTGGCCTTCTGCGTAAGGGGTTACGCCCCAATCGGGGATGGAGAGCACGATCACGCGCTGCGGGTCGGCGCCGTTTGCGGCGGAGATGGCAAAGGCGAGCAGCTCCTTGAAGTCAGCGCGATATTCTTCGATTGGATAGCTGCGGTACTGGTCGTTGACGCCGATCAGCACTGAGACTAGGTCATAGGCGCTCGGTCCGTATTGGTCGGCAATGGCTTCTTGCAGCTCGTCGGTAGTCCAGCCGGTGCGGGCGATGATCTCGGCGTCCGCCATTGGGATGCCGAGATCACGCAGGCGGGCGACCAGTTGCACTGGCCAGCGCAGGTTTTCGGCAACGCTTTCGCCGATTGTGTAAGAGTCGCCGAGGGCGAGAAAGCGAAGGGAGTTTGACGAGGGCGAGGTGGTCATGCTGAGAGAGGCACAGCTTGCGGTGAAGAGGAGCAAACAGATCTCGGTGAGGTTGAATGATTTCACAATTTCCACTTGAGCTGGGCAATAGTGTAATGCGAAATAATGTCAGTGATTTCCTCCCGCCACCTAAGATGATTAAAAGAGATTGTAGGGGCGGGTCTTAGACCCGCCCCTACAGGGTCATTTT
>JBKJWG010000090.1:0-3702 GCA_046716985.1 Anaerolineales bacterium
AACATGTGGTGCCGGTGCATTTCAATACCTGGGACATCATCAAGCAAGATGAAAATGCGTGGGCCGCGAGAGTTAAGAAAGAAACAAAAGCCGAGGTGCACGTGATGAGGCCTGGCGAGAGCATCACGATCTGATGGCGTATACTAAATATTATGTTAGATAGCTTGCGCAACCGCCGCGACGAAGAAGAAAAGATCCGCAAGGAAGGGCGCCTGCCGCCCGGCCAGGCGCTGACGCAAAAGTTCCCGGTGCTGCACTATGGCCCGATTCCCAAATTCGATCCGGCCACCTGGGACCTGCGCGTGTGGGGCGAAGTGGAAGAAGAAAAGCGCTGGACCTGGGACGAATTCAGCAAGCTGCCGCGGTGCACAGTGAAGATGGACATCCACTGCGTAACGCGCTGGAGCAAGTTCGACACGACCTGGGAAGGTGTGTCGCTGAAAGAAATGGTCGATCAGAAAATTATCAAACTCAAGCCGAGCGCCAAGTACGTCCTGCAGCACGCCGAATACGGCTTCACTGTCAACGTGCCGCTTGAAGTGGCGTTGGCCGAAAATTTCCTACTGGCAGACAAGTTCAACGGCGAGCCGCTGGAGGCGGAGCACGGCTACCCGATGCGCGCCGTGGTCGGCTTTATTCCTGGCCGCGAGGAGCTGGAAACGCCCTACTTTTGGAAGGGCGCCAAGTGGCTGCGCGGGCTGGAGTTCTTAGCTGATGACCAACTTGGCTTCTGGGAACAAGCCGGTTATCACAACCAAGCCAATGTGTGGAAGGAGCAACGCTTCCAGCGCGGCTACTAGCCGCGGCGGAGCTTAGAGGAATTCAACATGACAAAGCGAGTAGGTTTATGGATCGATCATCGCAAGGCCGTGATCGTGACAATTACTGATAAAGGAGAGGATATCAAAACTATAAACTCAGATATGGGGAAACATGTGCGCTTCGGAGGAAGAGCCGTTGGGCTTGGAGAGGGCGAAGACGTGCGCGACCGGAAATTCGGGAATCACCTCGACGACTATTACGATGGGGTTATCGCCCTGATCAAAGACGCAGAATCCGTAGAGATATTTGGTCCCGGTGAGGCCAAAGGCGAGCTAGAGAAACGGCTCAAGGAAAAAGGATATAGAGGGAATATTCTCGCGGTCGAAACCGTGGACAAGATGACAGATAATCAGATCGCCGCCAAGGTTCGCGATCGCTTCTCGTCTCCCAATTGACCCAAGAGCAAAAGGAGAAACCATATGAAATCAAAAAAGTTTGATTCGCTGGCCGGACCATCCGCCATTCTGGCAGGGACCTTCGCGTTGTTGTATGCGATCTCGTTCGTGGTGCTGCAGAACAACATGTTCAACGCGTTGTTCCTGCTGCTGGGCGGGTTGGCTGCGGCGGTGGTGGCCACTGCGCTCTACCAGCGCCTGCGCGACACGCATGCTGCTTACGCGTTGCTGGCTTTTGTGTTCAGTGTGGGAGCGGCGGCTGGCGCCATGATCCACGGCGGCTATGATCTCTCGAACGCGCTGCACCCGCCCGCTACGATCAACCTCGATCTGCCCAACCCGGTGGACCCGCGCGGCCTACTTACCTTTGGCGTGGCGGGGATGGGCTTGTTCCTCGTTTCGTGGCTGATGGCGAACACAGAGAAATTTCCCAAGAACCTTGCTTATCTAGGCTATCTTTCGGCCACACTAATGATCGTTTTGTACGTGGGACGCCTCGTTATTCTCGACGCCACCAGCCCGGCCATCCTTCTGCCGGCCGCATTGGAAGGGTTTGTCGTCAACCCGCTCTGGTGTCTGTGGTTGGGGACCGTGTTGCTGCGTAGCAAGAAATAAACCTCTAAACCCGCGTAGCTGGCAGATCGAGGTATTTCCGAAGACATCGTAACAAGGATTCTTCGGCTTGCCGACACATTCGCTACGCTCAGTGCCCGGCTCGCCTCAGAATGACAAACAAAGAAAAGGGCTGAGCGCTCCTCGGAATGACAGAGTAAGGAAAGCGGCGGACTATAATCGTTCCGCCGCTTTTTATTATGAAAAAACTCCTCGTCATTTTGCTGCTGGCAGCCTGTGCTTCCCCGCAGTCGTCTGCGGCCACTGAGACCCTAGGTGAAATTTCGACAGCGACCGCGCGAAGCGTGGAACAGCGTGCGACAGCTACGGCCGCAGCGGCGCTAACGGCCGAGATAAGCAAAGACGAAGCTTCGGCTACGGCGATGGCATTTTGCGCGGCGTCCGGCGGACGGATCGAGCAAGTCAAGATCGGTTCGCAATACCTGGACGCCGGCTTGCGCTTCCGTGTTTATACGCCGCCCTGCTACCAAGAAAACATGATGCGTCTTTATCCCGTGCTCTATCTAATACACGGGCAAACATTCAATGACGATCAATGGGACCGCCTGGGCGCGGACGAGGCCGCTGACCAACTGATCGCGGCAGGCGAGGTGGCCCCATTCCTAATTGTGATGCCTTACGACATTTCTTCGAACCAGCCCTCGCTCGATCATTTCGGCGAGGCGGTTGTCGAAGAGTTACTGCCGTGGGTCGACAGCAACTATCGCACTCTCGACGATCGCGAGCAGCGTGCCATCGGCGGTCTGTCGCGCGGCGCATCTTGGGCGATCCACCTGGGGCTGACGCATCCTGAGCTGTTCGGGGCCATGGGCGGCCATAGCCCGCCGGTGTTCGTGGAGGACGCCTCCAAAGTGCGCGGCTGGCTGGCCAGCATTCCGGCGGAGCTGATGCCGCGCATCTGGCTGGATATCGGCGAGCGCGACCAGCGCTCTATCCTCGATTCGGCGATGTGGTTCGAGGGTCTGCTGGACGAGCGCGACATCCCGCACGAGTGGTCACTGTTCAGCGGCGACCACAGCGAAAAGTATTGGAGCGCGCACGTGGAGATGTATCTGCGCTGGTACACGGCGGAGTGGTAGAGGCAGACCACAAAGACACAAAGTGATTTAAAGTTTTTCTTTGTGCCTTTGTGGTTAAGTTTCTACCTTAAAACCCCACTGTTATAATTCCTTGGCCATGCCATTAAGTATCAAAGACGTTGAACATATCGCCTTGTTGGCGCGCTTGCATTTGAGCGAAGAGGAAAAAGAGCGCTACCGCGAGCAGCTCTCCAACATTCTCGATCACATCAGCAAGCTGCAGGAGCTGGACACGCATGATGTGCCAGCAATGGGCAGCGTGGTGGTGCAGCAAAGCCGCCTGCGCGAGGACGTGCCCGGCCAGGCCATGCCGCGCGAGGACCTGTTGCGCAACGCGCCCGAGGTAGTCGACGATCAATTCAAGGTGCCGCCGGTGTTGGATGGCGGGCCGTGAGCGAACTGCATGAACTCACCGCCAAGCAGGCTGTGGCGGGCTTGCGCGCTGGAAAATTCTCCAGCCGCGAACTCACTCAGACCTATCTCGATCGCATCGAAAAACTGAACCCGCGCCTGAACGCATTTCTGCACGTGGCCGGGGAGCGCGCCTTGAAAGACGCGGCTGCGGCCGACAAGCAACTGGCGAAGTCGCGCAAATCGAAATCAAAAACTAGATTGCCCGCATTGCTGGGTTTGCCCATCGCGGTCAAGGATGTGCTGGCTGTGGCCGGCATGCCGGCTACTTGCGGCTCGCGCATCTTGGAGAATTTCGTCCCGTCTTATAACGCTACGTCGGTCGAGCGCCTGCTGCAAGCCGGCGTGGTCATCCTTGGCAA
>JBKJWG010000091.1:0-2806 GCA_046716985.1 Anaerolineales bacterium
CAGCGAACTCGGCGGCTTCGCTAAGGGCACGCATACGATCGGGCGTGATGCCCCAATCGGCCAAACCTTTGGCCCAAACCTTGGCGGTGTCGGCGGCGCTTTGCTGAACTGTCTTGCCGGCGCGGCGAGCTTCGTCGGGATTGATCCAGGGCTCGAAATCGGCGGGGCGCAGTTCGGGGAAATGCAGCAGCGCGTTGGTGATATCGCCCTTGGGATCGATCATCAGCGCAGGAATACCCTGCAATGCAGCTTCCTCGAGGATATTGATGCACAGACCGGTCTTGCCCGAGCCGGTCATGCCGAAGACGACGCCGTGCGTAGTCAGGTCGGCCGGGTCGTAGAGGACTGGCGTTGTGGAAGTTTTATTAGTCTTGAGGTCGTGCAGGCGACCCAAATAGAATTTCCCTTTGGTATCCAGGGAATTTAATTTCGTGTTCGCTTTTGAAATGGATTTCTTTTTCGGTTTTGATTTAGCCATCTAACAAATCATAACAGAGCTAAACAAACTCCATAAATACCTGGTTGCCCAGGAGCCGCCCATGCTCAGTGAGACGCAAAGAGTTGGCAGCGTTTTCCAGCAAGCCGCGTTGCTTGAGCTGCGTGATCTGCGGACCATATACGTTCTCGAGCGCGGCGCCGAAGCGCCGGGCAAAGCCCGCCGGCGAGACTCCTTCGCGCACGAGGCGCAGACCCATCATCATGGTTTCTCCCATTTCGCGGGGAGCGTCCACGCGCTCAGCGGTGGCGGTGGCGGGCGTGCGCGGAAATTCCCCGGCCTTGCTCGCTTTCATACGCTGAATGTACGCGGCTGGGGCAAGTACGTTTGCTGTGCGATGGCCAGCAACAAAGCCATGCGCGCCGGCGCCCAAGCCCACATAAGGCTGGTTGCGCCAATATTGCAAATTGTGGCGGCAAGCCAGCGGCTGGCCGTCGGCGGCGGGTCGCGCCCAATTAGATATTTCATATTGGACATAACCGGCATCAGCCAACCGTTGGTCAGCGAATTCGTACATGTCCGCGGCGAGGTCAGGATCTGGCAAGTGCAGAAGGCCGCGCGCTGACAAATTATTGAAAGGCGTGCCGTGCTCGATGCTAAGTGCGTAGAGCGAGAGATGCTCAGGATTTAAGCCGACAGCCAATTCGATATTACGCTGCCAGCTGGCGAGAGTCTGGCCAGGCAAGCCGAAGATCCAATCCAGGTTGAGATTATCGAAGCCGGCCTGGCGCGCCCATTTCACCGATTGGATGACGTCATCGAAATCGTGCTGGCGCTCGAGCACGGTCAGTTCCTGCGGGCTGGCGGATTGCACACCCAGGCTGAGGCGGTTGACGCCAGCTTGCCGTAAACCGCGCAAATAATCTAGGCTCAATGTGCCAGGATTGGCTTCCAGGCTTATTTCAACGTCGGCAGCTAAGGCATAGGACTCGTGCAGAGCGCCTAAGATCTGTTCGATCTTGGTAACCGGCATCAGGGATGGCGTGCCGCCACCAAAGAAGATCGTGTGAACGGGGAGGCGCTCGCCGGCGGACGCTGCAAAGTAGCGCGCTTCGGCGATGAGGGCGTCCACGTAAGACGGGATGAGATCCTCAAGCCCTGCGTAGGTATTGAAATCGCAATAGCCGCAGCGGTGGGTGCAGAATGGAACATGCAAATACAGGCTAGTTGAGGCCATCAAATTCAGTATAACCGCCCTAACAGACGCTTAATATTGCGCTTGGTATAATCCCCCAGTTTTATGGCTACCGATAAGCCCCGTTCCACCCCCACCAAAGTTTGTCCGAGCTGCGGAACACGGGTAAGCGAAAACGCTCCCCGCTGCCTCGTGTGCGGCCACCAGTTCATCGGTGGCAGCGGCAAACGCGCCGCCAGCACACCCGCGCCCTTGGGCGGCCGCGCGGCGCTACCCGAACTGCACCTGAGCCTGCCGATCGCGAGCGGCTTGCTGGCGTTATTTCTACTGGTGGGCGGCGGCATGACTTACGTGGCCCTGGCGCAAACCGGGCGAGTGGCGCAGCCCACCGCAATCGCCAGCGCTTCTACGACGCCGACGATCACACCCACCCCATCTCCCGAAACGCCTACGGTGACTTCCACCCCGCAAGCGACGCTAACACCGCTCAGCTATAACGTGCAGCAAGGCGATACCTGCGGCGGCATCGCCGCCATTTTCAATGTCTCCGTGCAAAGCGTAGTGCTAGCCAACAATCTGGGCTCCGATTGCAGCCTATTTATCGGCCAAGCGCTCAAAGTGCCGCAGCCGACCTTTACCTCCACGCCTATTGCGACTGCCACGCTGGGTGAATTTGAAGCCACTATCGCGGCCTGCGAAGTGAACGAATACGTGGTGCAATCCGGCGAGACACTGAGCTTGATCGCGGTCACGTATGGCGTGCCTTTGGAAGCCATCATGCAATGGAACGGGCTGACCAGCGACATCGCTTTCGAAGGCCAGCGTTTAGGTATCCCACTCTGCTTGCGCACCTTCGTGGCCGGTTCCACAGTAACGCCGACCATTGCCCCGCCCTACCCTGCCCCCGAGTTGTTGCTGCCGCCGGACGGCGCGCCATTCGATTCGACCAATGACACCATTACCTTGCAGTGGGCCTCAGTGGGAACACTGCGCAATAACGAGTATTACCAAGTCACGATCGTGGACGTGACCGGGGGGCAAAACCGCCACATCACCGACGAAGTCAAGGACACGACATTTATTGTGCCGACATCTTTCCGACCAACTGACGGACGCCCGCACGTGTATCGCTGGTACGTGGTGAGCGTGGCGCAGATCGGCGTGGACGCCGAAGG
>JBKJWG010000092.1:0-2723 GCA_046716985.1 Anaerolineales bacterium
GCTTTGATTTCGTCAAGCTGCGCAAGAATCCCGACTGCGTGGTCTGCAGCCAACCCGCCGACAAAATTGAGTTGATCGACTACGAAGCTTTCTGTGGTGTTCCTGCCCACGATCACGATGAGGTAAAAATGGAAAACCAATTTGAAATTGAACCTAAACAACTAGCCGAAGAAATGAAGAACGGCCACAAGATCAAACTGATCGACGTGCGCGAGCCGCACGAGTTGCAGATCTCGCAGATCGAAGGCGCCCAGCTGATCCCACTGGGCGAAGTGGCCGCGCGCCTCTC
Source organism: Anaerolineales bacterium (assembly GCA_046716985.1). GTDB lineage: Bacteria > Chloroflexota > Anaerolineae > Anaerolineales > UBA11579 > JAMCZK01. The sequence goes on from JBKJWG010000092.1 coordinate 290, forward strand.
TGAACTCGACACCGCCGACGAGCTAGTCGTTTTCTGCCGTACCGGCGGCCGCTCGGCCCGCGCCGTCGAACTCATGATCTCGGCCGGCTTTCGCAAAGTGAAAAATCTCAAAGGCGGCATCAACGCCTGGGCTGAACAGGTCGATCCCAGCTTGCCGCTTTACTAACGGAGCGACGACTATAATGAGCGGCCCTGCGTAGGAGTGGATTGTGCCAAAGGCCGCCGCAAATAAGAAGACAATTCTGGTTGTGCTTGCCCACCCGGATGACGAATCCTTCGGTATGGGCGGCACGCTGGCTTATTACGCATCCAAAGGCGTGGCCGTCCATCTGATCTGTGCCACGCGGGGTGAGGCCGGCACCGTCGACCCGGAATTCCTGCAAAAATACAAAAGCATTGCCAAGTTGCGCGAAGCCGAACTGCACTGCGCCGCCAAAGCCCTTGGCTTGGCAGGCGTAATTTTTCTTGGCTACCGAGACTCCGGCATGGCCGGCTCGCTTGATAATAAGCATCGCCAGGCTCTGGTCATGGCGCCCATGGATAAAGTGGCCGCCAAGATCGTCGGCCACATGCGCCGCCTGCGCCCGCAAGTGGTGCTCACCTTCGACCCGGTCGGCGGCTACCATCATCCCGATCACATCGCCATCCATAACGCCACTGTCACAGCTTTCCAAATGGCGCGCGCCGCGGCAAAAGCCTCCAGTGCTTATCGCCCCGACAAGCTTTATCACAACGCCCTCAATCGCAATCGCTTGCGTTGGATCGTGCGCTGGATGCGGTTAAGCGGCAAAGACCCGACCAGGGTGGGGCGCAACAAGGATATAGATCTGGTCAAGCTCACTCGCGATGCGGATACGCCGCCGCATGTGAACGTCAACTATCGTAGCGTGCAAGACCGCAAAGAAGCCGCCGACGCCTGCCATGCCAGCCAGCAAGGCGGGCGATTCGCCCGCCTTTCGCTGATGGAGTTATATTGGCGTTTAGTCGGTCACAAGGATCGCTTCACGCGCGTCTATCCACCGACCCCTGACAGCCTTCGAGCCTCTGATTTGTTCGCTGACTAGCGGTTTTATTCGCATGGTACAATCTTGCGCTGTTTCCAAATAAATAAGAGGACAATAGAATGCCAGATTTATTGAAGACCGTTGAAGCCAAAGTCAACCCAAATATCCCTGCCTTGCGCCCTGGCGACCTTGTGAGCGTGCACGTCAAGATCAAAGAAGGTGACCGCGAGCGCATCCAGGAATTTAAGGGCACTGTGTTGCGCGTGGCCAAGAGCGGCAACAGCCGCAATTTCACCGTGCGCCGTGTTGCCAGCAATGGCATCGGCGTCGAGCGCACCTTTTTGCTGCGCTCTCCCCTGATCGACAAGGTCGTCGTCGAGCGCAGCTCCAAAGTGCGCCGCGCCAACCTGACCTACCTGCGCGATGTGCGCGGCAAAGAAGGCCGCCTCAAGCAGAAGTTTGACGAATAGGCGAGATTTGATTCTGGTATAACCGAGAGCGCAGCTTGGCTGCGCTCTTTTTATTATTTACGATGCCATCAACTAAAGATCCTCGCGCACCGATCGGCGTTTTCGATTCCGGAGTAGGCGGTCTCAGCGTGCTGCGCGCCTTGCGCGCGACATTGCCAGGCGAAGACTTCATCTTTCTCGCCGATCAAGCCCATGTACCTTATGGCCCGCGCGGCCTCGAAGAGGTGCGCCGCCTGACGGGCGGGGCAATGCGCTTCTTGTTTGCTCAAGGTGTGAAGCTGATCGTGTTGGCTTGCAACACGGCTTCGGCTGCGGCTTTGCATAGCTTGCGTAAGGAATATCCAGATTTCACTTTCGTCGGGATGGAACCGGCCATAAAGCCGGCAGCCGAAAATAGCGCCAGCGGCGTAGTCGGTGTATTGGCTACGCCGACCACATTTCAGGGTGAGTTGTATGCCTCGGTTGTTGAGCGTTTCGCCAAAGACACGACGGTGTTGCAAAGCACAGTCCCGGGGCTTGTGGCTGAGATCGAGGCCGGCCGCGCCAACGGGCAGGAAGCTCACCGCATTCTCGACGAAGCCTTGCAGCCGATGCTGGCTCAAGGCATCGATGCAGTCGTCTTTGGCTGCACGCACTTCCCCTTCTCATCTGAAACGATTCGCGCCATTGTGGGCCCCTCCGTGCGCCTGATCGACCCGGCGCCAGCCATCGCCCGCCGCGTGCAAAGCTTACTCGCCGAGCAGAATATGGCTAACGCCGCAAAGTCGGGTGGCAATGTTCGATACCTAACTAGCGGCGACCCGGCACAGATGAAAGCCCGCATCCATGAGCTCTTGAATGAAAATGCTGATGTTGAAGGAGCGCTTTGGAGCAACGGTGAGCTAATAGCTAGCAGCTAAGCTTTTACTTGTGCCCCTCAGCAGCCAGACTTTTATCTGCTAACTTCACCCCCACGCGTTC
>JBKJWG010000093.1:0-12525 GCA_046716985.1 Anaerolineales bacterium
GTCGAGGACTTGCTGCATGAGGTCGAGGTAGGGTTTCATGACGAATGGACCAAATGAAGCAAACGATAGCTTGCAGATGGGATGAATTAATTATAGACGTTATACGGATTCCTCGTCGGGCAGCGCCGCAAAGCGGCGCTAGCGCTCCTTCGACTTCGCTCAGGACGACGCCTGCTCGGAATGACAAGAAAAAAAGAATTATTCTTTCAATACGGTACGAGCCTTTTCGATGTCCTTGTGAATTTGGGCAAGCAGTTCATCGACGCCGGAGAAGCGCTGCTCGGCGCGCAGACGAGAGACAAATTCCAGTTGCAAAGTCTGCCCGTAGAACTCATCCCCGGCGTAATCCAATATGTGCGTCTCGACAACCGGCGTAGCCGGCTTATCTTCGAAGGTTGGGCGCACGCCGATGTTAGTGACCGAGGGCCAGCGTTGGCCGCCCAGCGAAGCCCAGGTGACGTAGACGCCAGAGGCCGGCACGGCGCGCTTCTCCCAGATCTTGATGTTGGCGGTGGGAATGCCAATGGAGCGGCCGCGCTGGGCGCCACTGACGACTTCGCCGGAAAGGGAATGGGGGCGGCCGAGCATACGGGCGGCCTGCGCCACGTCGCCATCGGCGAGCAGGGCGCGGATGCGCGAAGAGGAAACTACTTCGCCATCCAGCTTCACCGGCTCGACAAGATGGACGGTGAAGCCCATCTCTTTGCCGAACTTTTGCAGAGCAGGCAAATCGCCTTCGCGGTTATGGCCCAGAGCAAAGTCGTGGCCCACCCACAGTTGTTGAATATCCAATTGCTTTTTTAACAGCACAACAAATTCGTAAGCAGAGGTATTGACCGTGGTTTGGTCAAAAGGATGTGTTATTAACTGGTCGATGGAGAAATTTTCGATCAGCTTTGCCTTTTCTTCAGAGCTTGTCAAATAAAAAGAATTACGCGGGCCGCGCAAGACTTCGACCGGATGCGGATAGAAAGTAAGCACAACTGCCGGAGCCTGCTGTGCATGCGCCCCGGCAGTGAGATCTTTCAGGATCTTTTGGTGGCCGATGTGCAGGCCATCAAAAGCGCCGATAGTGAGCCAGGCCTTTTCGGCGCGGGCTTCTTGCAGCGATGAAAATTGCTGCATAAGATACTTAGGAAGTGAAGAAGACCTTACGCGGCTGCCATTCGGCGCCGTTGACTTCCATAATGGCGACCAGGTCGCCTTGTTGGCTCACGGCACGCGCCAGGCCCTGGTCACCCTCTTTGGCAGGAATGCGATGGCCATTGCGCACTTTTTCCAGCGTGGCTTCGTCGAGTTCGATGGCAGGCCAATCGGCCAGGGCTTCGGCAGCCGGGATCAGGAACTGGGCCCAGTTGCCTTGCTCAAAGGCATCGCGCAGACGGCGGAGAGAAACTGCGTCGCGCAGAGTGAAGCGTCCGCTACGCGTGCGGCGGAGGCCAACCAGGTGTGCGCCGACGCCGAGCTCTTCACCGATATCGTGGGCCAGCGAGCGCACGTAGGTGCCGGAGGAGCAATGCACATCCACAACTACTTCAGGCACAGCCCACTCCAACAGCTCGAGGCTATGAACGTGGATGATGCGCGGGGCGAGATTGACTTCTTCGCCGCGGCGGGCGCGATCGTAGGAGTGTTGACCCTGTACCTTGATGGCAGAGTACGCCGGCGGCTTCTGCTCGATATCCCCCACGTAGTGAGTTAATAATTCTGTAAATTGCTCACGGGTGACATTGACCGGAACTTCGGGGCCGCTGGGCGTGCCCTCGGCGTCGTAGGTGTCCGTGGAGCTACCCATGCGAATGGTGGCCTGGTAGCGCTTGTCCTCGGCGGAAACGAATTCGCTGAGGCGCACGGCGGGGCCGATGAGCACGACCAGCACGCCGGAGGCGCGCGGGTCGAGCGTGCCGGTGTGGCCGGCGCGGCGAATGCCGGTACCGCGGCGGATGATCTGCACTACATCGTGCGAAGTTAACCCAACGGGCTTATCGACGACCAAGACACCCGAAACGAGGTTATTGACCGCATCCTGATCCATGCCACCTCGGCTTCCCCCAGTGTTCGAAGAATTGAAATCGTTGTGCATTAGCCTTGTGTCAAACCCTTTCTTTTTTTAATGCTTGAGATGCTCTTGTACCATAGTCCATTGGAGTGATTGTTAAGCCGGCACTGCGTGCAAGGCGGCGCGTGTGGCTTGCAAGACGCGATCTTGCACTTCGGCCAGACTGCCGGAGAGCACGGCGCCGGCGGCAGCGACGTGGCCGCCGCCGCCGAATTGGGCGGCGATACTGGCTACATCGTGGCCAGCCTGGCTGCGCCAACTGATCTTGACTTGCTTATCTGCCTGCTCGACGAATAGGACAGTGATTGCGGCGTCTTCGATCATCGAGATATTGTTGACCAGGTCGGCGTCGTCATTGCCTGGATAGCCGGCGGCCTTGCGATCGGCCAGCGAGAGAGAAGCCCAGACCAAACCATCTTCGCGCTGTAGTTTGGCAAGGCCTTCGCCCCAATAGCGCATAGCGGCGAAGGAGCGGCGCAGCAGCGCGCGCTCATAGAGCGCGGGCAGGTCGGCGCCCTTTTCCATCAGATCAGCGGCGATATGCATGGCCTTGGGGGTCATGTTGGCGGTGCGAAAGCCGAGCGTGTCCGTGATGATGCCGTTCAGAAATGAGTCAATGACAGCGGGAGTGAAGGGCAAACCGAGGGTGGGGAAATGTTCGGCGAGCAGCGCGGTGGTAGAGACGGCGGTGGGGTCGATGAGGTTGATGGCGCCGAAGCGCGTATTGGTGATGTGATGATCGATGTTGATATCCACTTTGGGGAAGTCGTTGAGGGCAGCGCCGCAGCGATTCTGGTCGGCCGCGTCCAGCGTTACAACAAGATCAACTGGAGCCTTACCTTTCTTGACAATCAGGTCAGAGCCTTGCAGGTGGCGGGCATCTGAAGACACGCCATCGGCCAGCACCATTTGCACTTGCTTGCCCTGCTCGCGCAGAGCAAGGCCGAGGCCGAGCACCGAGGAAACCGCGTCGCCATCCGGACGCACATGTGAGGTGAGCAAGATAGAGCTCGCCGAGGCGAAGCTCTGGCGGATCTGGGCAAGCAGATCGTTATCCACGTTTGCTGCCTTTTTGTTTGGGTTTTTCTTCGCTATGTAACGCGGCGATCAGTTGCTCGATGCGCTCAGCCCTCTCTGGAGTTTCATCCCAGACAAAGCGTAGTTTAGGAAATGTGCGTAGTTCAATGCGCTGCGCGAGCGAGCTGCGCAAAAAGCCAGCTGCATGTTTGAAGCCTGCGAGGATCTCGGTCTGGCGCGCGGCGCCCTCGAGGGCGGAGACGTAGATGGTGGCCGAGGACAGTTCGCGGTCGACTTCGGCATCGGTGAGATAGACACCCTGCAGGCGCGGGTCGATCACTTCGAACAGCAATATTTCGGAAAGAACTTCCTGAATTTGCTTGGCGATGCGACCGGCGCGAGTTTGGGAAACCATTCGCTTAACCCCGATGCCTGATAAACGAAATCCGCGATCCTGCGCTATTGAGCAGCGACGAGTTCACGCACGTAGCACTGGATGATGTCGCCTTCTTTGAAGTCATCGAATTCTTTGAGGTTGATACCGCACTCAAAGCCTTCTTTGGCCTCCTTGACGTCATCTTTTTCGTGCTTGAGCGAAGTGAGCTCGCCGTTGAAGACTTCTTTTCCGTTGCGCAAGATGCGCACAAATGCGCCGCGGCGCATTTCGCCTTCGAGCACGCGGCAGCCGGCGATCTTGCCGTAGCGCGTGATCTTGAAAATGGAGCGCACTTCGGCTTTGCCGATGACGCGCTCGCGCTCCTCGGGCTGCAGCATACCCTTGAGCGCCTTCTCGACATCTTCGGTCATGCGATAGATGATGTCGTACAGGCGGATGGAGACGCCTTCTTTTTCAGCTTTGCGCAGGGCGGGGCCGTCGGCGGTGACGCTGAAGCCCATGACGATGGCTTTGGACGCGGCGGCCAGCTCAATATCGCTCTCGCTGATATTGCCAGTGCCAGTGTGCAAGATATTCACGCCGATCTCGCCTACTTTGTCGCCGGCGCTGAGTTGCTTCAAGGAAAAGACTATGGGTTCCAGCGAACCTTGCACGTCGGCTTTGACGATGAGGCGCAACTCGCGCACATGGCCGGCCTTAAAGGCTTCGAACATGGTTTCGAGAGTCAGCGGATGAGCTCCGCTAGCTTTGACTTGTTTTTCTTTTTCGGTGCGTTCGGCGACCAGGGCGCGCGCTTCGCGTTCCGATTCAACGACGCGGAAAAGCTCGCCGGCGGCGGGCACGTCGCTCAAGCCGAGAACGGAAACGGGCGTGGCCGGGCCGGCCTCTTCGATCTTCTTGCCGGCGAAATCGAACATAGCGCGCAGGCGGCCGTAGGCGGTGCCGACGACGACGGTGTCGCCCATGTGCAAGGTGCCATTCTGCACCAGCAGCGTGACGATCACGCCGCGCGAAGGATCGCGTTCAGCTTCGATGACGGTGCCGATGACTTGACCCTTGGGATTAGCGAGGATCTCGGTGTTATCGGCGACGAGCAAGATGGCTTCGAGCAAGTCGACCAGGCCGGTCTTCTGCTTGGCGGAAACGGGCACGACGATCGTGTCGCCATCCCATTCATCGGGGACAAGACCGTTATCGGCCAATTGCTTCTTGACCATTTCGGGATTGGCGTTGGGCTTATCGATCTTGTTGAGCGCAACCACAATGGGCACACGCGCGGCGCGGGCATGCGCCAGCGCTTCTTTGGTCTGCGGCATCACGCCGTCATCGGCGGCCACGACCAGGATAACCACGTCGGCGCCCTGGGCACCGCGCGAACGCATGGCGGTGAAGGCTGCGTGGCCGGGCGTGTCGAGGAAAGTGATCAGGCGATCTTTGTGAACGGCTTGATAGGCGCCGATATGCTGAGTGATGCCACCTGCCTCTTCGCTGACCACGGAACTTTGGCGAATAGCATCGAGCAGGGTGGTTTTGCCATGATCGACATGGCCGAGGATGGTGACCACAGGCGGGCGCGTGGCGAGATTCTTCTTATCTTCGCTGGCGATCAATTGGCGCCAAAGCGGGACCTCGCCCACTTCTTTATTTTCGAGTTCATCAACCTTGAGCAGGCTGGCTTCGAAACCCAATTCGGAGGCCACCACGGCCGCGGTATCGAAATCGATCTGCTGGTTGATATTGGCCATGACGCCGTTGGCCATCAAGGTCTTGATGATCTGGATGGGGCTGGCCTGCATGGCTTCGGCCAGCTCCCGCACAGTTAAGCTGCCCGGCAGCTCAATGGGTTTGATCTCAACCGGTTGGCTCTCGGTCTCTTTTATGTTTTCAGTCATTGCTGTTACTCCTTCTACCCCTCGCCCCTGCCTCCCCCATGAAGCTCATTATTTTACCAACCTTCGTCCTCAGGCCGCGCTTTTCTCATCTGGCAGAGCGGCGAAGTATTCGGTCAAACGCTGGCGGTCTGCATCAGTCAATTCTGCGCGCAGAGCATTGGGAAGAACCTCGCGGATGCCGCGTTCCCAACAAGAGCGCCGGGTATGCAGGTAAGCGCCCCGGCCGGGCATCTTGCCTTTCGGGTCTGGGAACACGCCTTCGGGCGTGCGCACCACGCGCACCAGAGTGCCCTTGGCCTGCACTGCGCGGCAGGCCACGCAGGTGCGCAGAGGAACGTGCTTAGTGCGGCGTGGAGTCTTTTGCTTCGCCATGACGCCAGACGAACTGATCAGCGCAAAAAGAACGGCTGAACAATTCCTTATTCCTCCCAATCCTCAGGCTTGTGCACAATGGGAGTGGTGTCGTTCTCTGGATCGTAATCCAGCTCGCGATATTTCTTCTTCTTGGTCTTCTTCTTTTTATCGTCAGGCAGCGGCGCAGCGGGCGGAAGCGCCCCGCCGGGAGCGACGCTGGGCCTGGCGGCGCGGCGGCGCTGGCGGCCCAGCAATTTCTCCTGGGTGCGAGCGAAGATCTCGTCGACAGTGGGAGAGGGAACGGGAGCCTTCGTGGCCGGAGTGCCCTGACCCTGCATGGCGGCCAACAACTTCTCGTCCTCTTCAGAAAGCGGAGCGGGCTCCTCTTCCTTGGGTGCGACGGGTTCAACTTTCGCTTCCACTACTTCAGCCACAGGAGCCTCAGGCTCGGGTTCAGGTTCAGCAACCGGCTCGGGTGCAGGAACGGGAGCCGGCGCGGGCTTGATCACTTCAGGGAATTTGAAAGCTGCGATGGCTTCTTGAATGTCCTCAATTGCCTTAGGACCAACGCCGCTGATGCTCAAGACCTTATCTGGATCCAGCTTGAGCTGCATCATGAGGTCGCCAACGGTGGAATAGCCTTCACCACTGATCTTTATCGCAAGGCTGGGCGAAAGGCCCAGATCTTCGAGCGTTACATCGAAGGCGGATTCAGGAAGAGTAGCTTCCACGCTGGCGCGCTTCTCGCGTTCGGCATCCACAACAGCTTCACGCTGCGATTGCGCGCCACGTTCGATGCGATCGACGAAGCGGCTGAGCAGCGTGTATTCTTCGGGAGTGAGAGGACGGCCCTCCGCTTTCTTGGCGAGAGCAACTTCCAGTTGCGGAAAAGCCTCTGCCCACTCGGGATTCTGTTCGATAAATTTAGGATCGCTTTGCGCCTTCTTGAGAGCATCGGAAGCAGCTTCGGGCAGGCTCTTGATATCAATGCGCCACGAAGTCAGCTTGGCAGCCAAACGGGCATTCTGCCCGTCGCGGCCGATGGCCAGGCTCAACTGATCTTCGGGGACGACTACGGTGGCAGTCTTGTTGCCACCGGTCTCTTCATCGAGATAAACGCCGGTCACACGCGCCGGGCTGAGCGCCTTGGCAATGAATTGCGAGGGATCGGGGTTCCATTCGATCACGTCGATCTTCTCATCGTGCAACTCGCGCACGATAGCCTGAATGCGCACGCCGCGGATACCCACGCAGGCGCCTACCGGGTCGATGCCGGCTTGCATTGCAGAGACGGCTACCTTGGAGCGATAACCGGGCTCGCGGGCGATGGAGCGAATCTCGACCAGGCCTTGATAAATTTCGGGGACTTCATCTTCGAGAAGGCGGCGCAGGAAATCTTTGTGAGCGCGCGACAAAATAATTTCGGGGCCGCGCGTGGTGTCCTTGACTTCGAGCAATAGAGCGCGCACGCGGTCGTGCACGCGGAAGCGCTCGCCGGGAATCTGCTGGCTGCGCGGCATTTTGCCTTCGGCCTTGCGGTCGAGCGCCAGAGTGATCATGTGCGGATTGGCGGCTTGAACGATGCCATTGACCACTTCGCCGACCAAGGTGGAGAAATATTCCTTCTGGGCTTCGCGCTCGGCCTCGCGGATGCGCTGCTGGATCATTTGGCGGGCGGCTTGGGCGGCCACGCGCCCGAAATTCTCGGGGGTGCTTTCGACAAGGACAATATCGCCCAATTGGGCGTCTGGGTTTTCTTTGCGCGCTTCTTCCAATGTGACTTCGGTGCGCGAGTCCTGGACATCTTCAACTATTTCTTTTTCCGCATAGATCTGCATTTCGCCCGTGCTCTCGTCGATCTTGGCGACGATCTGCTGGGCGGTGGATGCATTAACGGTCTTGCGGTAGGCGGAGACTAAGGCGGCTTCCAGCGCGCCTAAAATTACTTCACGCGGCAGCTGCTTGTCGTCCAGAACTTCGTTGAAGGCAAGTGCGAATTCTTTTTTCATGATGCAATACTCCTAAATAAGCAAAAAAGTGGGGGTTTCCCACTTCCTCGACCACTCCTATGGGGTGTTACTAAGCTTGGAGATTTTAGCATGTGGATTTCAAAATGGCAAGGGGCGCAAAATGCTAGAGATTGGAGATTAGAGATTTAGTATCAATCTCTAATCTCCAATCTCTAGTTTCTTTTCCATTCGCCAGCCAGGTTCGTGCACCTGGCGAAGATCACCGAGATGATCTTCGTAGGACCAATCGCCGGAAACGGTATGCAGGCGGCGATAGCCGCGGCGCTCGTAAAGGCGGCTGGCGCCTTCGTTTTCTAGGGCCACGTTCAAGGATACGGTGCTGAAGCCGCGCTGGATAAGATCGGCCTCGGCGGCATCGAGCAGGCGGCTGCCGAGGCCAGCGTCGCGGCATTCCAGGCGGACGCGGAAGGAGTGGATGAAGGCGCGCTGGCGGCCATCGGCCAAAGAAGGATCGGTGTGGCTAAGCAACAGAACGAAGACCTGACCGACAAGGCGGGCAGCCTCGCCCTCAGCCACCCATAGGGCGGCTTCGCCGCGCTGGGCGCGCTCAAGGGCGCGAGCGTAGACCCGGCGAAAATGAGTGTAAGCGCCCTCCCATTCCAGAGCGGGCAGGTCGGCGGCGCAAAGCAGGCGAATCTGAACCTGAGCGAGCCAGGCTGGCTGTTTGCTTAGATCAACGATGCTCATTGATCAATTTTTCCAGCAAGGCACGTTCTTGCCTTGCATTTTTGATCTCACCATCCAGCCATGCGGCGCGCATGCGCGCCAATATTTTGCCGTAGGCCGGGCCGGGCTGCAGCCCCTTCTTGCGCAGCGTGTCGCCATCGGCGCGCGGGCGCACATGGCGCCACTTGGAAACATAACGCTCAAAGGTCTTCGCAATCGCAGAATTGGGCGCGCTGAGGAAGAGCGCGTAAAGCGCCAAGATAGCTTCCTTTTCGAGCTTGGCAACCAGCGCGCTCGGCGCAAGCTTGGAAATGGCCTTTAGCTCGGGGCGCAGCCTGGCGGCGCTTAGAACGGCGCGGTGTAAGGGCAGTGGCAGGCGCAGCCGGTCGCTGACCGCGCTGGCCTTCTGCGGAGAGAGATACATAAACCAAAGAACAAATCCCAGATCGCTGATCACAAAACCTTCAATGCCCCATTGTTTTGAAGGCAAAAGCAGACGCTTAAGGCTTGTAGCCGCTGAGGCATTGAACTCGAGATTGGAATCAATTGCTTTCAAAACACGGAGCCGCTGCATTTCTTTCAGGACGGTGATGCGTTTTTCCTCGAGCAACGTAAGCACCAGTTCGTTAAAGATGCGCTCACCCGAGATCAGGTCAAGCTGGTGCACAATAGCCTTGAGCTGCTTGAGCGTCTCGGCTTCCACCTTGAAGCCGAGGCGGCCAGCCAGGCGCAGCATGCGCAATATGCGGGTGGGATCATCCGAGAAGGATTGGGAATGTAGAGTGCGCAGCAGGCCGCGGCGCAGGTCACTTAAGCCGCCCCAAGGGTCGAGCAGCTGGCCGGCCTCGGGGCCGTCGAGGCGGAGGGCCAGTGTGTTGATAGTGAAATCGCGGCGGTATTGATCTGCATGGATATCGGCGAACTGCACATCAGGCAGCGCACCGGAGCGGGTGTAGCTTTCGCGGCGGGCGGAGATCAGATCGATGAAATCAGGCAGTTGAGATTTCTTGGCACTCACCTTCAACTTGCGCAAAATGGTCACCTCATCCCCCTCAAGTGACCACACCGCCGTGCCGAAGGCTTGATGTGGCAGCAGACGGCCGCCCAGGCGCTTTACAAGGGCGCGGCCAAGACGGATAGCGTCGCCTTCTAACACGAGATCCAGATCTAAATTCGGGCGGCCGAGCAGGAGATCGCGCACGAAGCCACCCACGATGTAAAGTGAGAAATTTTGTTTCTCGGCTTGGCGTGAAATTTCTTCCAATAGTGCTTGGGTAGCAGGCGAGAGAGTCCCATTTAGGATTGACTTTAAATCCAGCGAGGCTCGACCGAAGGAATCTACTTTCAGCCGATCGAGCAGCTTGGCGCGCGCCATGAATTAATCATAGCGGATTATGCGGATTGGCTTCGGCTAATTGTCCTGGTGATTCAGCAGGAAACGAAAAGCGACGCGGCCAACGTGGACGATGTCGCCGTCGCGCAGGCGGCTGCCTTCGCCGGAAACGGGCGCGTAGTTGACCCAGGTGCCGGCGTGCGAACCCAGGTCCGCTAGCTGGTACTCGCCGCTGGGTTTGTACGTGAGACGAGCGTGCTGCTTATCTACAGATGCATCGGTCAACACCAAGTCGTTAGCCGCTTCGGAGCCGATCAAAAGCTCGTTATGGTCTAGCGGCTGCACAAATGCAGGAACGTTCGGATCTTGCATGGTCAGCCGCTGCAAATAAGCCGGTGCAGCAGGCGTGTCGGCTTCGGATGCGAAGGCGGTGGCGAACTGATCGCCGGCAAGGCTTTCCTCAACGCCGGGCGGCGAATCGCGCAAGGGATCCGCGGGGCGCACGAGCGGCTCGCGGTGGCGGCTGAACAGCTTGCCAACTCGCAACTGAGAAGGATCGAGGCGGCCCGAGAGCACCATGACCAGGAAGAAAGCACCGGCCGCGATGAGCACCACCGAGAGAGCCAGGGTGGAGGCGCCGCGCGCAAGCAGCGCCTGGAACCAGCCGGGCGGAGCTTGCACGCTGAACTGGACGGGAAATTCGATGCTGGAGCCGACGAGGCCAAGTTCATCCTCGACTTCGACGCGCAGAAAGACCTGTTGGCTCTCAGTGTAAGTGCTGAGATCCCAAGTGAAATGGTTGAAGGGCGCGATGCTGTTCTCGGCCACCACTTCATCGTTGACATAGAGCGTGCTGCGCACTAGGTTGCGCTCGAAACCATCAGGGAACTCGACCACGATCTCAATCGGCTGGCTGAAAGGCGCCAACTGCTGCGGGTCTTCTGCGGAGGGGGCGCGCTCGATCTGGGTCGGCGGCGTCACCAGGATCGGGCTGGGCGCCTGGATGTCGAGAGCAAAGGTCAACGATTGCGAGGCGATGGAAGTTTGCTCGACCTGCAATTGCAAAGTGACGGAATGCTCGCCGGCGGTACGCAGTTGGGACGTGTATTGAAAGAAGTAAGCATCGCGCAACGAGGCGAAATAATCTTCGGGCGCAGGGAATGTTTCGGGGCCGGAGAAGGTAAAGCGCTGGCCGCCGCTGGACTCCGCAAGTGTTTGCAAAGTTAGCGAGGCTTCGGATTCGAACGTTGAAGGCGAATCCACTTGCCAAATGAAGAGCGGGATACCTGCTTTAATAAGCGCGGCTTGCCATTCCGGCAGAGCAGCCAGCGCCTCGGCGCGGGGCGTGGAGGTGACCCACCAGATGGCGGCGCCCACGCCGGGCTGCTCGGTGGGCTGGGAGGCTAGGCCGATGGCCTGCGTCAACGTTTGCGTATTGACTTCGAAAACGCCGGAAGGGAGTTGATAGGAGTCGAGAGCGGCCAACCATTCGGAGGCGACAGAATCGTTTACCAGACTGCCTTCGGGGGTTAGCAAACTGAGCAAGGTATCGCCGCCCGCCGAGAGTACGGACGCCCAGTCCTTGATCGGTTGTTTGACTAAATCGAAACGGGTTTGCGCTTCGGAATTGCGAATATTAAATGATTCGGCCGGGGTGAGCACCAGGATCACACGCAAACCGGGTTGCACGCTGCGCACCTGCTGAACCGGTTGAGCGGCGCCATCTTCGATGATCTGCAGGTCGTTGGCGGTCAGATCGGCCAGGCGCGCCCCACTGGCATCGCGGGCATCGAAATAGCCAGTGATAAAGGGGAAGGCGTCGGTTTGCAGGTCGCGCAGATTGATCCTCGCCCCTTCCTGGGCCAGCGCAGCCTGAGGCAGCGCCGCCAACAGCAGGGCGAGCAGGGCGAAAATCCGTTTCACCGGCGCGATTTTAGCATACGCGCTTTGCAGCTTGATGAGCGGCCGCGAATGGTAATATGACCTGCAAGACCCGAATGGCTTGGCTAAATAAATTGCTGGTCCTCCCCAAAGCGCTGCGCCAAATGGGCGCCAAGCCTTTGATTTTGTACGGCGCGTATCAATTCAAGCTGCGCAGCGGCATCTTGCGGCTGCAAACGCCAGCGGGAGGCAAGAAGCAAACGGCTGGCAGCCTTGAAATTAAGAAGATCGTTCATCCGGCTAATCGAGAAACAATCAACAAAATCCTGGGGGCGAACAAAGACAAACTATTTGCAGAAGCCGACGAAATATTGAAGGGCCAAGTGCGATTGTTCGGAAGCGAGCCTCGCCCACTGGACTTTGCGCCGCCGCAACCGCTCAAGCATTGGACGGCATCCACGACGGGGCTACCCGGCGGCACGGACATCAAGCCGGTATGGGAAGTTGGCCGTTTCGGCTGGGCGACAGTGCTGGCGCGCGCGTATTGGCTGAGCGAAGACGAGCGCTACGCCGAAGGATTTTGGCTATTGACCGAGAAATTTCTGGCTGCCAACCCAATGAACATGGGGCCGCAATGGTCGTCGGCGCAAGAAGTGGCGCTGCGCCTGATCGCGCTGGCATTCTGCTACAGCTTAATAGCAGGAGCGAAGGTCAGCACACAGGGGCGCAAAGCATTGTTGGCCGCCAGCCTTGCGGCGCACGCGCAGCGCATTCCGCCGACGCTGGATTACGCGCGGGCGCAGAATAACAATCATTTGCTCAGCGAGGCGGCGGGGCTGTATACGGTGGCCGCGCTGCTGCCGGAACATGCGCAAGCTGGCCGCTGGCTGCAGATG
>JBKJWG010000094.1:0-4131 GCA_046716985.1 Anaerolineales bacterium
TGTTGCCCGGGGCGGATGCGGAGGAGGCGCACAATGTAGCCGAGCGGCTGCGGCTTCGTTTCAAACAAAATAAAGTGGAATTGAAGGATCAAACAGAGTTTGAGTTGCATGTGAGCATGGGCGTGGCCAGCCAACAAGAGGTTGAGGATGATAAAGACTCATTAGAAAACCTGATCACGCGCGCCGATCAAGCCTTGTACAAGGCTAAGCAGAGCGGCCGTGACCAAGTGGGGGTGGCGCAGTAGTACTTTTACTTTGTCCGGCGGATTGTGAAGGTTTTATGCGCCAGTTACAATTGGCGGTTACAGAGTAAGAACCCCCTTTCACCGAGGTGTCCCATGTTTAAGAGGGGATTCTTTTCAGACGATGCGCAAACTGCCTAAATCATTGCAAGTCAGCCTCGCCTTTGACGAATCTGAACGCGCCTTGCTCACGCGCATGTTGAACTACATTTTGATCATTACAGTTGCGATTGTGCTTGTCCTCCTGCCCTTTAGCTACCGCATTGTGTTCTCCTCACCTATCCGAGCGGGGCTGACCATAGCCGTTTTCGCAATCAACCTGGTTGGCTGGCTTCTTTTACGAAAAGGTTACCTAATTCAGACAAGCGCCTGGCTGATCCTTGGGTATTGGGTGGTGGTGCTTGTGTTGGTATTAGCCAGTGGTGGGATTGAAAGCCCATGGTTAATAACTCAGGTGGCGGTCACGGTTCTAGCGGGCTTGCTGCTAGGCGGCTGGGGTGGAATCATTTTTGCTGCGCTTACACTGGGCGCCGATTGGTTCATCTATCGCTTGCAGGCGAGTGGGGCAATTCCGGAGGGCATGCTCACCGAAGGGCTATTGGATAACTGGCTGGCGTTGTTTGCCTCATTCTCCCTGGTTTCCGTGGCCATTCTGATGGCGGGTAGTTTGGCACAAACCGGAATGCGGCTGGCCCGCCAAAATGAACGCCGCTCTAGTTCCTTGTTCAATAAGACCAATGATCTGATTTTTTTGGTGGGCCAGGATCGACGCATTTTGAACGTCAACCAACCGGCTGCCGATTTGTTGGCTTACGAAGTTAGCGAGCTGATTGGAAAGCCCTATGTGGAGCTTGTTGCACCTGACGAGGCAGCAAACGTCAACAGTAATTTCGAGCGCCTGAAATTGGAAGGAATTAGCCCCCTTTTTGAACGCACTTTGGTGCGCAAGGATGGAAGTCGGGTTAAGGTGGAGTTCCATGTGGCCTTGATCAAAGATGAGAAAGGTCAACCCCTTTACTTCCAGGGAGTAGGGCGCGACATCAGAGAGCGCAAGCAGTTCGAAGAGCAACTGCGCTATTCGTTGGATGAAATGCAAGCATTGGCCATGCAGGACTCACTGACCGGTCTGCTCAACCGGCGGGCAATCTCCGAACACACCGAGGCCGAATGGGCACGCGCTCAGCGCGACAACCGCCCGATGTGCCTGGTGCTGATCGACCTGGATAACCTGAAGATAGTGAACGATTCGATGGGTCACCAAATGGGTGATCAGGTGATCTTGGAGTTGGCCGCAATAATCAATTCTTCCAAAAGGCGTTATGACTGGGCGGGTCGCTGGGGTGGAGACGAGTTCATGTTGGTGCTGCCCGGCACCAATCTCGTTGAGGCTACTGAGGTGGCTGATAGGCTGCGCGTCAAATATATGCAATCAGAACTAGTCAAACGACTGGGCGGTGAGGGTTTGCTCAGCTTGGGTATTGCGTGCTATTCCGGCCGCAAGGGAGATGAAACCGTTTTGAACAAGCTGATCGCCCAAGCCGACCAGGCCCTTTACCGCGCTAAGGAATCTGGAAAAAACAGAGTGGAAGTTTATTTGGATGAAAGCAAAGAGGAGATATAGATTCGGTCAGGCACCATCGGCGCTTGTTAGAAAGGCGTTCAAGTGCCTTGAAAAAGGCTAAGGTTTCTCCAAAGTAGCCGGTTGCGGCTTTATAATGCGCAGCAGTGCCAAAAGATTGAACCAAGGTTTTAGTTGTTGTGATACTCGCCCCAGGTCACAACAACAACAACTTTTCTGGGCAGTCTTACCCAAATGGATACATAAAATACAAGGAGATGTGTTTTTAGGTCAAGAAAAAAAATAGCTAAATTTTGAGATGGTTGCAGGGGGGAAAAAACAAAAAGTGGGGAATAGCCTAGTTGACAACGCGGATGGATTTGCAAAGTTCTATGAACTGACCTACGGCCGCGAGTTACCGCGCCACGCGCGGCTCGAATGGATCGAGCCGCTGTACAAGGCGCGGGCGGCTGGCAAAGGCTTGGTCGTAGAGGCCTTCCGCGGCTCGAGCAAAACGACCACGCTGAGCATTGCTTTCACTGCTTTCCGCATTGGGCAGGAGCCGCACAAGAGCGCGCTGTTGGTCCAAGCGAGTGACGAGATGGCAACTGACACCGCGGCGCAGATCGCCGACCTGATCGCGCGTAACTCAGGCTGGCAGGTGGCTTTCCCGCAGGTGGCGCCCGACCCAAAAGCGGGCTGGGGCGGCCCCGGCTATGAGGTCAAGCGCGTCGATCTAGATTACGCAGAATGGCGCGGCATGTGTGCACGCGAGAAAGGTAAAGACCCCAGCTTTGTTGGGCTGGGCTACCGCTCGCGGGCTATCATCGGTAAACATCCCACTGGGTTGCTGCTGGTGGATGACATCCACGACGAAAACAACACGCGCTCGCTGCGCGAGCTGGACATGGTGATCAAGATCCTGACCGGCACGATCCTGCCTACGGTGACGCCGCAGACCTGGCAGCTTTTCGTGGGCACACCCTGGCGCGACAATGACGCGCTGGCTTACTTGAAATCTACCGGGCGCTTCGTAGCGGCGGCCACACCTATTCGCAGAAAGGGAAACTCGCAGTGGGCCGCAAAATTCCCAAAAAAGGAGATCGATAAATTGCAAAAGCTGGCCGGAGAAGCGGAGTTCGCACGCATGTATATGTTGGATCTAAAGGCAGCGCAAGGAATTCATTTGAAAGGTGAGTGGCTGCACGCATACCCTCACGAGAAGGTCAGCCCGCAATGGCCGGTGGTGATGGGCGTGGACTACGCCTCGACTGCCGATGAGCTCAAGAGCAAGCGGCGCGATTATTTCGCGGTGGCCATCGGCCGGGCTCTGCCCGGCGGCGGGATGGTTTTGATGGACGGCTTCCGCGCGCGGGTGAGCCAGGGCGAAGCCGAGCAGCAGCTTAAGGCGCTGGCGGCTGCTTACCCAACCACGCAGATCATCAGCGTGGAGGCGGTGGGCAAGGGCGAAGAGTTCTATCACTTGCTGCTGCGCACCTCCTTGCTGCCGATCATTCCGATGCAGCCGGGCGGCCAAAGCAAAGGCATGCGCTTTGAGGTGGGCATGGCGCCACTATTTCAATTCGGGCGCGCCTGGGTGGCGGATGTGGAAACGCCCTTTTTGCGCGCCTTCAGGGACGAGTGGCTAGCCTGGCCGAACGGCGAACACGACGATACGCTGGACGCGGTGCACTGGATGCTGTTCGCGGCGCGCCATCATCTGGTGGGAGGAGTCGGAAGGCGCGAAACGGGCGAACGAAAAGAAAACCCGTTCGGGAGTTTAGGGAGAAAGTAAGAAAGACTTTATTTATAGGCCGGCTACTGCAAGGACTAATTCAGTCAGGTAGGCGATCAGCACGCCAGCGAACAAACCCCAGGCGACCTGGGCTTTTAAGGTTGCTGTGCGATTCAGGTTGAACATTTCGCCGATGATGTAAACCAGCGCCCCGGCGGCAATCGACAGGGAAAAAATAAACATGGGCGGAGACACAAAGTAAAAACCAAGCATGCTGCCGATCAGGGTAGGCCCGCCGCCAATGAGCCCGACAAGGGCCAGAAAACGCCACGAAGGCTTTTCGCCAGCCAGGGGCCCAATGATGCCGAAACCCTCGGTGGCGTTGTGCAGGGCGAAGCCGATCACCAATAGGGCCGCCAGCGTAATTTCCACGCGGGCGGACGACTGGCCAATGGCCAGGCCCTCGGAGAAATTGTGCAAGCCAATGCCAGCGGCCACCGTGAGGGACAGACGATAAGGCGAGGGTTTGGGGTTGGCGGCTATATGGTTGCGTAGAAAAACGCGTTCAAAGGCGACCAGCCCGACCAAGCCGAGGC
>JBKJWG010000095.1:0-3421 GCA_046716985.1 Anaerolineales bacterium
CATAGATTTTTCGGCAGAAGAATCCGGTAAAAAAGATTATAGCATCGCCATGCTATAATCTTTTTCTTCCCATGTTGGACCTGACTCCAGCCGAATTAATTGCCCGCATTGTGGTGTTGATCGTGGCTTTCACTGTGCACGAGTTTTCGCACGCCTTCGTTGCCAACTATTTTGGCGACGACACGCCCCGCAGCCAGGGCCGGCTCACGCTTAACCCCTTGGTCCATCTGGATCCGCTTGGCTCATTGTTATTGATCCTGGTCGGTTTCGGCTGGGCCCGGCCGGTGCAGATCAATCCGCTCGCTTTGGAACGGCGTAATCGTTTGGCGCCCATGTTCGTTGCGCTGGCTGGGCCTGCGTCGAATTTCCTTCTGGCTGTGCTTGCTTCGCTGCTTGTTCGGTTTGGACTAGTTACTTTCAGCGGCCCGGGCTCTTATTTGCCGACGGCATTTCAGTTGGTGGACGTGTTCGTGCAGATCAACCTGCTGCTGATGCTTTTCAATTTGATCCCTATTTTTCCATTGGATGGGGAAAAGATATTGACCTATTTACTGCCCGCGCCCGGGCAGCGTTTGATGGATGACATCCGCCCTTATGGGCCGCTGTTGCTCATGGCTGTGATCTTCATACTGCCGATGGCAGGAGTAGATGTGCTCGGCTTTATCATTTTGCAGCCCATGCGCGCCATCTATTTTGCGTTACTGGGCTGATCTAATCTAAGAAACGGGCCGAGGCCCGTTTCTTCATGGCATCAATAAAACTTCAATGCCGCTGAAATGAATGGGGCGCGGAATTTGCGGATCCTTTTCTATGATCGCGATTTGCACCCAAGTCGCTTCCTTTACGTCGTAACTTAGCTTGATTTCAAATGTCCCCCACTCGCTATCAGGTTCAAAGTGCGGGTAAACCTCTCCAAAATTAAGCACGCGCCCTTCACGAGTTATGAGCTGAATGTTGAGCGGCCGCCCCGGCTGACTGCTGGCCCGCCCCATGACGGTCATTGAGCCGCCAGAAACCTGGTCGCCCGGTTGCGGCGACAGGATTTGTATGCTGTCGTTCGCCTCGGCAACGGGGGTGATCAGTTGCTCACCTTCGGGGAGCAAAGTCAGCTCGACGGAATTCAGTGCCTGGCCGCGTCCATATTCGTCTTCAGTGCTGAGCACTAAGGTCGCATCGCTGGCGCGGTTGACTTCAAAATCGATAGATGCATGCAACTGTGTAGCCTGACCTGCGGCATCAGTGAGGTTTAGGATCTTGCGCGCCAATAGCTGGCCATCCGCAGCAAATAACTCGATACGCACTTTGCCATCGGCGCCTAGGTAGAGCTGTGTTTTGAGTTCAATTGGCGAGGTTAACTGAGATCCGGGGTCGGGCGAATTGATCCGAATTTGTGCAACAGAAACTGTAAATATTTCACTATCTGCAATAGAAATTGTTGATGGTGCCAAAGGCAAATTTGGCATCTGGCTCGCTGAAGTAATTGGCTCATCTGAGGTGGAGGATGTTGAGGCGCAGGCGGCCAGCCCCAGCAATATTGAACCGAGAAGTGCCGGTTTCAGGGAAGGGAGGCCCAAACTTCCAGCTTATTCTGAACGCGATGGATGATCACGTCGGTGAAGGCGCGGCTGCCCAAGTTACCGCCCAAGTCTGTTGTGGCCTGCCCGTTTTGGATGGCCTCGAAAACGGATTCGTAGATGGAGCGGGAAGCTTGCTCGGCTGGCTGGCCGGGCATATAGCTAAGTAGCGCGGCCAGCGCCAGGATCATGGCCATAGGGTTGGCGACATCTTTGCCCTCAAGCGCCGGGGCGGTGCCGTGTGGCGCCTCAGCCATCACGGTCTTCACGCGGCTGGCATCGTCATTTAGCGCCAGCACCAGGCTCTCCGAGCCGGCAATGCTGCCGAACATTTGCAGGATCAGATCGGAAAGCAAGTCACCGTCACGATTGAGAGCCGGGATCACCAGTGCTTGCCCGTTGGCTTGCAACAGCAACGCCAAGGTGGCGTCGATGAGCAGAGGGCGATAAGCCACGTTGGGGTGGCGCCCTGCAGCCGCGTCCATCTCTTCTTTGAACATGCCTTCATAAATTGGGCTGACCGTGTATTTCGGGCCGCCGAAGACCGTGGCGGTATTTTTCTTCGCATACAGAAAAGCGAACTCTGCCACCGCGCGACAAGTTGAGCGATGGATCTGCGAAGTGCGATAGGCGACTTCGTCGCCATCTTTTTTCTCTCGCCATTCTTTAGCGCCATAGGCGTCCTCGACCGCCATGCGCGCCACCGCGATTGGCGCATGCACGCCGCCCATCGGAAGCACATTGGGGATGCGGCGGCCCGTGCGCAGGATCACCTGAGCATGAATGTCGTCGCGCAAAAGCGCATTGGGGCTGCCGAGGCCGCCGGTTTCTGGTGTGATAGTTGCAGCTTTCAGTCCAAAGCCACTTTTCAGCATAGCTGCGCCGGCTTCGTGCACTACTTTATTCTTGGTGCGCTCACGATTCATTAGACTGAGGTCGAAGTCTTCGAATTCAAACTTTATGCCTAGAACGTCCTCTTGCGCGACGCGCAGAGCTTGCTGCAAAAGCTCTTCGCCGGTCTGGTCGCCGTGCATCACCACGATGCGCGCAGCGTTATTTTTTTGGGGTGTATTCACTGATGACCTCTAAAAGCGCTTGCAGGCGGATGGGCTTTTCCAGGCTGGCGACTGCGCCGCTGGCGCGCGCATCGGCTTTGATCTCACTCAAATGAACAGCGGAGAGGGTGACGATCGGAATATCGTGCGTAGCGGGAGCGTTGTGCAGCAAAGCGATCATCTCCAGGCTGCGCCTGCCGTTTAGGTTTACATCTGTAACGATCAGGTCCGGTTGCAGCTTGTTGGCCATGCTCAGTGCTTCTTCTTCGTTGGAGGCGGTGTAACCCTTGTGCCCAAGGATCTCAGCTGATTGCGTGAGCAGCTTGCGCGTCAAAGGTTCATCGTCTACGAAGAGGATGCTAGCCATTTGAGAATAATACCTGAATGCCGCGAACGACGCCCTAAAGCTGTTTGGCGGGCTTACACGCCGTAAATTTCACCGAACTTGGTTTGCAGGTAACGGATGTAAGTGTCGCCGTTGATCTTTGAACCGGTCACCTTCTGCACTAATTCCTGTGGCTCGAACTTCGAGCCGGGCGCGTGCACTTTGGCATTGAGCCACTTGAGCAAAGGCGCAAATTCTGCGTGGCCGACCATGCCCTTGATATCCGGCAGGTCGCGCTTGACAACTTCCCACAGTTGGGCGGAGACCAGGTTGCCGAGCGCGTAGGTTGAGAAATAGCCCATCAGCCCGAAGGACCAGTGCACGTCTTGCAGCACGCCTTCTTTATCGTTAGGCGGCGTGATGCCAAGATATTTGTGAACCAATTCATTCCAATACATGGGCAGTTT
>JBKJWG010000096.1:0-3798 GCA_046716985.1 Anaerolineales bacterium
TCTTGTAGCCGCCGAAAGGCGCGGCCGGGTCGATCATGCCGTAGCCATTGATCCACACGGTGCCGGCTTGCACGGCGTGAGCAAAGCGATGCGCTTTGCCAATATCGCGCGTCCACACGCCGGCGGCCAGGCCATAAATGCTGCTATTGGCGCGCTCCATCAATTCTTCTTCAGTGTCGAAAGCGGTCACAGCGGCCACCGGACCAAAAATTTCTTCCTGCACCAATTTTAACGAATCGTCCTGATAAGTGAATATGGCGGGCTTCATAAAGTAGCCATCTTTGAGCCCATCGCCCATGCGCTCGCCGCCGGTGACGATCTGCGCCCCATCCTTTTTGCCTTCGGCAATATAGCCCGAAACGCGTTCGAGTTGCTCGGCGCTGACAAGCGGGCCGACGTGCACTTTGTCGGCAAAGCCGTGATTGACGATCATCTTGTCGACATTTTCTTTGAGGCCGGCGACGACTTGCTCATATACCGGGCGCTCGACGAACAGCCGCGTGCCGGCGATACACTCCTGGCCAGCGGTGCTGAACACAGCCCACTGCGCGCCGCGGATAGCTGCGGGCAGATCGGCGTCTGCGAAGATGACGTTGGGCGACTTGCCGCCCAACTCGAGGCTGACACGCTTGAGGTTGCTCTTGGCGGCAGCTTCCATGATCTTAGCGCCTACCGCGGTGGAGCCAGTGAAAGCGATC
The DNA here is from genome assembly GCA_046716985.1 of Anaerolineales bacterium. GTDB lineage: Bacteria > Chloroflexota > Anaerolineae > Anaerolineales > UBA11579 > JAMCZK01. The sequence continues at coordinate 699 of JBKJWG010000096.1, forward strand.
TTGGCAATGCCCATGTGAGCCGCCATGGCCGCGCCCGTGGGCTGACCAGGGCCGGTGAGCACGTTCAACACGCCGGCGGGGAAGCCAGCTTCGCGCACGAGGTCGGCGAGATAGAGCGCGGTGAGCGGGGTCTGCTCGGCGGGCTTGAGGATGAGCGTGTTGCCGCACGCCAGCGCGGGGCCGAGTTTCCAGATGGCCATGAGCAGCGGAAAATTCCACGGAATGATGGCGCCCACGACGCCGAGGGGCTCGCGGCGCGTGTAGACGAATTGATTCGGAAATGTGACCGGCACCGTGCTGCCCTCGATCTTGTCAGCCCAGCCGGCCTGGTAGCGCAAATGCTTGGTGACGTAAGGCAGATCACCTTTGCGCGAGACGCGGATAGGCTTACCGTTGTCGAGCGTCTCCAATTCGGCCAGCACATCGGCGTGTGCGTCGATTAGATCGGCTAGCTTGAAGAGCAGCGCGGCGCGATCGGCGGCTACCAGTTGGCTCCACGGACCTTCGAATGCGAACTGAGCGGCCTGGACGGCCATGTCCACATCGCGTTCATCGGCCAGCGCGATCTCAGCCAGCGGCTGCCCGGTAGCAGGGTTCAGCGTCTCAAAGGTCTTGCCGGAATGCGGCGCGACCCATTCGTTGTTGACGAAAAGTTGCTTGGGCGACTTCTCGAGGAAGTCTAAGGTTCCAGGTTGAAAGTTATAGCTGGGAAGATTAGGTTTCGCCATTATCTTTCCTTGAAATGAGATTTAACACCGTAACGTTTAGCCACAAAGTCCCTTAACTTGACAGTGATAAACAATCTATACAATGATCCTAAAAAAAGGACTACGCTAAATGTTATAGAAATAATGCTTATACCTAAAACTAATTTGGATGTCCATTGGTAACTGGGGTCAAGAATGGTTAATAAAATGAAAAGTGAAGTAAGTAATAAACTACCCCCAAGTGCAAAGAAGGCCGAATTCTTTATTCTTGTCCTTAGGGATCCTGAGTCCCTGAAACATGCAATATCCACATGCTGCACAAAAGATTTGTAAAGCAAGTAAACGCCCAAAATAAAGGACGCTAAAAACGCCACGATGTTCATTTTTTATCCTTGATATCCGGCATTTTGCCGTCCAGCCATTCGGGTGCGCCGTCTTCCGCCCAGCGGCGGCGGATGGCGTCGTAATCTGGCGTGCGCTTCTCGTCGAAGGCGCGCACGCCTTCCCAGGTTTCGGGGCTGGTGTTGTGCACCGCCAGCCAATCGCGGCCGTGCCCAATGGTCATATGCCAACTGAAATCGCGCCAGAAGTTCAACTGCTGCTTGGTGTAGCGCGTCTTCTCGGGGAACTTGGCCTTGAGCTTCTCGACGATCTCGTCGACCTTGGCGTCCAACTGAGCGCGCGGCACGCACCAATTCACCAGCCCCCACTGCTCGGCCTTGGCGGCGGGGATCTCTTCGTTGAGAAAGAGGATCTCGCGAGCGCGGCGGTCGCCGACGGTAAGCGGCAGGAACTGGGTGGCGCCGGCCAGCGGCACGCTGCCGTGGCTAGTGCCCACGTGGCGGATGTAAATGTCATCGGCGGCCACGGCCAAGTCGCAGCTCAAGTTGAATTCGTTGCCACCGCCGACCACGATGCCGTTGAGGCGAGCGAGAGCAGGCTTGCCCAGGTTGCGCAAGCGCTCGTGCACCTCGATGAAATCGCCCATCCACTTCCAATAATCGCGCGGGCGCTGCAGGAACTGCTTCTGCTCGTCGAGATCGGCGCCGGTGCAGAAGGCGCGCTCACCCGCCCCGGTGAGCACGAGTACGGCCACAGCGTCGTCCCAGCTGGCGTCTTTGAAAGCGACGCTCATTTCGGTGAGCATTTGATGGTTAACCGCATTCAGAACTTGCGGGCGATTGAAGGTGACCGTGGCGCGGCCATCCTTCTTTTCGTACAAGATGGTTTTGAAATCCAAGTCGCGGGGAGATTTGCCGGTGAAGGCGCGTTTAGCCAAGGGGGTGCTCCAAACTATGATTATTCTAGCCTAATCTGTTAATCACCTAATCGGTTAATCTGATCGCTTTTGACTAACGGATTAAGCGATAAAAGACTAGTTATTTCAGATTGACTAAAACTAAACCTGCCAACGCCAAGACTGCGCCGACGATGTTCAGCGGCGTGAGATGTTCCTTGAAGAGCATTAGACCAATTGGGATCAAGATTAGGGCTACTGTAGTGTTCGCCACCAGCGACGCCAGGCTGATGTTCCAGCCTTGGCGGTAAGCCAGCAGGAAACCCAGCTCGAGGCCGATGATGGCGCCACCCAGCGCCACGCTGGCCCAGCTCACTTTGCGAAATTCGGTAGCGAGATCCGATTGCAGTGGGAACAACGGCAGCAGGATCAACGAGGCGGTCGCCGCAACCAAATATGTAACCATCAGCGAGACCATTGGGTTAACGCCCGGCGGAATAGCTTTTTGGAACAGATGATAGAGAACGTTGGCAAGAACCGTGAGAGCGATGGCGCCGTAGAACATGCTATTTCACCACGTGCGTAGCAGAACCTGCTGGATAGTCCAAATCAGCAAAGGCAAAAACACCCCCAAAAGCAAATTGCGCAAAGTGCCTGACTGCCACGGCCAAGTAGGAATGCTTTGAATATATTCGCGCTTGCGGATGACCGCATCCACCAACTGACGCGTGTTGCCAATATTGGCCAGGCTTTTCGAAGCCTGCTCCTTGCTTAAGCGCTCAAAAGCAGAGCGCACTTGGGAGCCAGCTTCCTGCAGCAGCCGCGCTTTGGCAGCCACCAGGCGGCGGTTGATGCCCAGAAGCGGCAGGATAAAACCAGCCATAGCCACGATTGAAATGGCCAGACTGCCTTGCAGGAAAACGGCAATCTCAAGATTCCCCGGGTCAGCTGCAAGATTTGAATACAGGATAAATAATAGGATCAAGCTTGCTCTTCCCATAAAAGAGGAAAGTGCGTAGATGGGACCTAAATTGTAGAGATCGATGCGGTCAACTAATTTATATATTCTGCTCACCATGCGAGTTTGCCGCACCAAGCGGTAGACCAAAATAGCTGCGCCCAATAACCCAGACAGCCAACTCAGAGTTGAACCCAC
>JBKJWG010000097.1:0-3499 GCA_046716985.1 Anaerolineales bacterium
AAGCGCGCGCCGCGCACGCCGGCCGCGTGCAAACGTTCAAGCTCCTGGTCGGAAACGCGGTCATCGACGATGCCGATGCCGCGATAGCGGTCGCGCTCGTTCAAGCTTTCGAGAGCGTGCAGTAACAGGCGATGATCGCTGCCGTAAATCGCGCTATGGACGATGACACCGTGATCGAAGCCGATGGCTTTGTGCATTCCTTGCGCTGCGGCGAACGTCGCGCCGGCGATCGGCGGGTAGGGCGGATTGGCCCGCGGCGGAAATTTCGCCGGGTCGTCGTAGATGTGAAATTGACAATCGCAGCTTCCCTGTGGCGGCGGCGGATGCGGCATGCGCGGCTGTCTGTCCCATTCGTAGATTTTTTGTCACTGCTCAGGTCGATTCCCGACAGGATTCACAGGAGCGACAGGATGTCCACGGAGCGGTGGGCACCGGGATGACGTGCACGGCGGGTAGTCGGTGAGCGGCGTGCCGCGCAGCCGATGGGGCTACGTGGTGTTGGCGATCGGCACGAACGGGTTGCCGGTGAATACGCGGGTGACGGCCTCCAGCGCACCCAAGGCGTTCTTGCGGGCCGTGGAGATGTAGCTGCGGATGCGGCAGAAGGCTTTGGCCCCTTCTTCACTGCGGAACAGCCCCGATATTTTCTGCTGCACCTTCATCATGCGAATGTCCCGTTCGGCCAGGTTGTTGTCGAAGGGGACGCGGAAGTCGTACATGAAAGCCAAGGCTTCCTGGCGGTGCTCATCGAGCCGTTCGAGCAAGTTCCTGGGCTTGGTCTTTTTCCGCCGCCCGCGTTTCTTTTCGGCATGGGCGGGCGATGCGGATAAGGGATTGGCGGCATAGCCGTCGTCCAGGATGCTCTGATAGCGGGCCTCGAAGTCTCGGATCCGGGCTTTCGTCAAATGGTCCGTGGTCGGTTTGGCCAGAGCGACCGCCTTCTTGATGTCCAGCAGGCAGTCGATCATCGTGTCGGCCCAGTCCTGGTGGTGCTGCTCATGCACGAAGATTAGTTCGCGCAGATGATGCGCGTTGCATAGCCCGTGTGCGCATTCGTAACTGAAGTACGGCTTCCAGAAGTCGTGAATCGCCCTTCCGCCGAAATCGGGCAGGATGGCGATGGCCTCAAGGGCTTGGGTGCCGCGTTTGGGATGGATGTCGTAGTAGGTGGCGTTGGCCGTCGAGGCCACATGCAGCCACCAGAGTTTCTTCTCCACCCGTGCGCCGCTCTCATCGAACTGCGCGACCGGGGCTTGAGCGATTCTCTCCTTGATCTGTTGGACGGGCTGTTCGAGCCGCGCATGGCATTCGCCAATGAGGTTGGCCAGCGTGCCTTCGCTCATCGGGCAGCCGAAAAAGTCGCCAAGCAGTTCGCAGGTGCGCTCGTAAGGCAGGAACTGATAGTTCTTGAGGTACACGGCTGCGGCCTTGACGCCGGGGCCGTATTGCACCGGGGCGTTGACCCCTTCGGGGAACGCCGCCTTGTTGAGGTGGCCGCAGGAGCAACGCTTGATCTCGGCCTGATGCTCGGTGACGATCAGCCGAATGTGGGGCAGATCATGGACCTGTCGTTTCTCGATGCCCTCGGGTGGCCGATGCGCCAGCGAACGGCTGCAACGCTCGCAGCGCTCAACCCGGTGGGGCTCGATATGATCAGGCTTCTCGACCAGCGCGAGCGTCTGCCCTGCATGTCCCGGCTGACCGCCTGAGGGGCGTGCGCTCTTTTCCCGCAGGCTCTTGGGCGCGGGCTTGTCAAACCCATCGGTGGAAGGCGGCTTGCTGCTGTTACGAGAGTTCTTGGCCAACTGGTCTTCGAGAAGTTTGACCCGCTGTTCGCTGGCATCGAGGCGCACGGTCAGTTCCACCACCTGTTGCTCCAGCGCGCGGATGCGCGCGTCCATCGTCAGCAACACCCGCACCACGGTCTGTGGCCCCGCGTGGTAGATCGCCAGCGCCTCGTTGCGCGTCAGCATGCGCACAACTCCCGGCGGAAGTCTTGGATCAGGGGATAGAAGTACACGTCCTTGACCGAAGTGCTAAGGCGATGGTTGCGGTCGTTGCGGCTGCGCCCCTGCGTCGAGCCGAGCCGCACCCAGTTGGCCGCCTGGTAGCTGGTGCCCCGGAAACGGTCGCGGTCTACGAAGGTCTCCAGCGCGTGAATCGGATGTCCATACTTGCGCTGCCAGTCGGCGCAAACGCGTCGGGCCAAAGTCGCGAGCAGGTGGCTGGCCAGGTGCGCTACGGTGATCCATGGCAACACCACAAAGCGCGTGTTGTTGGTCAACAACCCCAGGTTCGCCTCCCGCGCGCCGCGCTCCCAGCCGATCCAGGCGTCGCGCGCCGCGCACTTCCACGCCGCCGAGCCAAACAGTGCGCAGCCCACCGGCCGTCCCGCGCAGTCGCGAACCAGATACCGCATGTTCTCGCCCACGGTGTTGCGGTGGCCCAAGTAGTGATAGCGGCCCAGCAGGCAGTTGAACAACCGCAGGTCTTGCGAACCAGATTCGACGACACTCACGCCAAGAGGCCGCAGCTCACGCAACGCGCCGCAGATCGGCGCAGTCGCATGATCCACCAGGGGCGCGTGGCGATTGCGCAACCCGTTGGACGACGGTCGGCGGCGCTCCGGCAGCCGGATGTGGCCGCCTCGCTCCAGCTTCACAAGCAGCGTGCGAGCGGCCATATCCTTGATACGGCCCTGTGCGTTGCGCCAGTCCCACAGCCAGCAAAGCTCTTCGCTGAGCCGGGTTCTGCCCCAGTCCCGATGTTCAGCCAAGAGCCCTTGGATCAGTCCGATATTCTCGGCGCTCAGTTCCCGGCCTTGGATTACCATGACCCCTGTCATGGTTCACACGGTACAACATAATCGCGTCCGAGTCCAGCAGAAAAAGAATTATTCTCGCTTGCCTTGACACACACGGGGGGTAGAGTATCGCCCTGTTGGTGGCATCATGGCGATGACCACCTGAGCAGTGACAAAATTTACATTAATGAATTGGCTGCGCTAGAAGATCAGCGCAGTGAGCAGCACCATCAATTCACGTCTAGGCTAGAATTCACGCACAGGGTAGCGGCCGTTGGGCTCTTTTCTGGCGAGCACCACGGTGTAAAGGGAAGTCTTGTTGATCTTATAAACCTTCTCAATGATGAGACCGGTAGTTGCGATGAACGGTTTTAGTTGGAGATCGGTGCGCCAACCCAACCAACGCGTGAGCGGGTCCATGGCGCGGGTGAGCGCGCCAAGCACCGGAACGTCGCTGGTGAAGTGATTGACGATAACAATCCTGCCGCTCGGTTTGCAGACCCGTTTGGCTTCGGCGATCATGCGCACCGGATCGGGAACCACGGTGACGACATGAAAGGCCATGACATAATCGAAGCTGTTGTCGGGGAACTTGAGATCGAGAGCGTTCATCTCCATGACTTTGAGATGGCGCCAGCCGTTGTCGACGATTTTTTGCCGCGCCCGGGCGAGCATGTCCGGTGCCAAGTCTACGCC
>JBKJWG010000098.1:0-8730 GCA_046716985.1 Anaerolineales bacterium
GGTATAGCGAGTAGTGCCATCACTTACATATGAATCCTCCACAACCTCAACAACGGTACCTGGAACTAGTTCAGCCTTGCTGCGCAAGTTGGCGCCGTTGATATAAAAGGCAATGCCACCGATAATCAGAGCAATTCCTAGACCTAGCGAAATATAAACTGAACGCATAGGAACCTCCCGCAGACATTTATTGAATGCTTAAGGCGATTTATTGGAATTCATTTGTTAACCCCTCATGGGTTGGTCTCATCGTTGTCATTCGCATTGCGGCATTGTGGGTCGCCCGCACCGGTGGGATTGTAATCAATCAAGCCATCGCCGTCATTGTCGATGCCATCGCTGCATTGAGGTGCAGGTGTGGCCGTGGGGCCATCCGGTTCAGGTGTGAAAGTAGGCGTAGCCACCGGCGGGGGCAGTATTACGGGCACGTGATCCTTGAGCTCCTCAGGGGTGATCACTTTCTCACCAAAGCCCAGCATGATCAGATCGGTCCAAACCCAACAATCCACATCAGAGGCGGGTTCATGCACCCGCACATACATGAACTGAGGATGGACGGCGATGACTTTATAGGGTTTCCCCATGAACAGGGTGGCCACATTTTTGTGCTGCAGCGTGTCGCCAAGGCGGCAGTTGGCATTTTCAATCGGAACGGCATAGGGCGAAGGTTCTGGAAATAGGAACTCCTCCCAGTAAAGATCCGGGAAAAAGTCCAAGATGCTTGGGCATTCGTTGTCAAAGTCGGTAAAGAAACTGCGAGTTTCACTGTAGAGTCCGAACACATCGCCCACCCCGACCCGGGCGCGCCAGTAGAATGTTGTGCAGTTTGGGAGCTCAGGATATCCCCCAACTGTGTTCCCCGTTACAGAAGTAAGATCTAATGCCTGTTTGTCAAAGGCTAGGGCCCACTGGGGTTCTCTCGGATTGAAATGATAGTTAATTCCGCTGAAATCCGGCGTTGTCGAAACAAAGAACTCGGCGTATTCTGGAACACAAGTCGTGATGTTGAGCTCTATTTGTAATGCGACATTATCATCACCGGGTATGACACCACTGTTTTGGCTTGTGATCATCATGTTTGCATCAGGGAAAGTCAGATTAGGTGTTGCTAAATTGTTTGCATCACAAACCGGGCCGGTCTCAAAAGTTCCATAGCTGTAGTTGGGGATGAAATTATTGGGAAATACAACTGGGATGGCAGATACGCGCCATTGATAGGTTGTGGTTGGTTCAAGCGGGGTGTTGATGATCGCTTGAGTGGAAGAGCCAGGCAGGACTTGGTCAATCATCCAGCTGCTGCCGGGAATTTTCCGGAGTTGGAATCGATAGCCCTTGGGCTCACAATTCCCAGGAAATGTCCATGTAAACGTATATGGCGCTTGGGGAGAGATGATCAGGGTTTTTTTGGGAGAAACCACAATGGGCGCGGGCAGGTTGCCTTGGCAGGCAACCTGCGGAATTTCTTGGTCGGTGGGCAATGGTTCATCACCTGGCGCGCAGGCCGCCAGCAGCAGGCTGGCCGCCAGGCTGCAAAGGAACAGCAGTTTGTTCGATTTCATTTCCGAATCTCCTCTAACTGGATTCGGAATTATCGTTCGGGCTGGTGCAGCGGCCATCGGCCATATCAATCAAGCCATCCCCATCATTGTCAATCCCATCGCTGCACTCAGGGCGGAAGGGTTCCGGAGTGAAAGTCGGGGTGGGCGTGGCAGTAGGAATGGGCGGATAATCAGCAAAGGGCAGGAAGCAAGGCGAGACATTCGTAATTTCGACCATCGCCTCGTTGCAGAACAGGTCGAGATTATCGATGAAGACCCAGCAGCGCGTCTGCGTGGTCGGCCCGCTGAACAGCAGCCACATCATGTCCATACCCTGTGCCGTCGGCATGTATTCCATGCCCATCATCAAGGTATCGGCGATATCAAAGTAAGTGGCGCTGGGACCCAGACGGCAGTTGGCATCCCGGTTGGGGATGGCGATCAAGATTTTTTCGGGAATAATAAAAGGCGGAGTTTCTGTTACGCTTGGAATCTCGACTTCCCCCGCCAGCTTGCAATCTTCCAAAACTTCGATCGGCAGCGGCACCTGACCTTCGGGGAAGACACAGATTTCAGCTTGTGCATACTCGCCTAAGACCCCATTTGCTTCGCCCTTGACGCGGATGAGGTATTTGCCTGGAGCCTCAAAGGCGTAGTCGAAAGTGATCATTGCCAGTCCTTCGCCTTGCCAACTGAACTTCTGGGCGTCAGGCGAAAGATTATACGGGGGCGGGAAAAAAGTCCAGGTTGCCGAGGAGGTATTTGGGAGGACCTTAGATACCTCCAAATACACGTAAGAGAGGGGTGCCGAAAAGGCGACGTGAGCAATGATTTTATGGTTTCCCACCTCATGCAGCGAGCCTTCCAACGGGGTGTCTATCCATGCTTGTGGGCTTCCTGACTGACCTTGAGGCCCGCAGGCGGCCAGCGCAAGACCCAGAAGCACCATGAGGACGAAAGTAAAGGGAATGTTTTTATTCATCGCAGCACCTCAAGGAAGGAGTTCCACGTGGGCTCTGACCACACAATCTTCATCGCCATCAAATTGTGAAAATTCGATAAACAAAGTTTGGTTTGGCGCAGAGTCCACATCGTAAGTACTGAACACGAATGCACCGATCTGCTCACAGGCCGCGTCATCCAGGTCATCATCCTCATCCGCCAGCAAAATGTCGATCCACGCGCTCTCTCCCTGGTAGAGCTCAAAGTCGCCCGTATTATTGTTGTAACCAAGTATTGGATTCAAGTTGAGGACGCCTTCGTAGCAGAGGGGAGAGTCGTGTTTACAGCTGTAGAGGAAGAAGTCGGCCCATAGATAGGGATTATCTTCAACGTCATCGTCGACTTCATGAATTTCTCTTATCGGAGAGCACGAGGAGCAGGGTACTTTGGGCATATTCCATGAATGGCCCGAATAATTCTCCGTTCTCAAAACTACGTGCCCGTAGAGTTCGAAGTCATCCTCGGCATCCGCCCCGTCATCGATGTTCCCCGCCGAAAAATCAATGGTATCGAGCGTGATGCGGTAGGTGCGCGGCTCCAGTCCAAACAGGAAGGGGCAGTTGGGATTGCCGTTGTAGAACACGGAATTGCTGGGGAAGGATTCGAGCAGCTGGCCCTCATATTCCACCAGCGCGCTGACGCGGATGTGGCGCGGGTCGCAGGACTGGCCATTGATCATGAAGTAGAGCGAGATGGGGTCATCGATCGTATCGACCGGGGTGAGGCCGTCGTTGTGCAACGAGTCATACACGTTGTAGCCAACGATGTTCGATTCTTTGAAGCAAAGGTCTAAGAAGCACTCGCCCAAATCCCAGGATGCATAGTCAAGGTCGTCGGCAATATCGGCGCAGACCAGCACCAGGATGAAATTGCCGCCGGTGTGGTCGCCGCACACCTGGTTGCCGGAACCCAGCGAAACGATCGGGATCGGCACGCGGGGATCGTAGGGCAGTAAGTTGTAGAAGAATTGGTTGCCAAGAGCGCCAAGAGCAAAGATAGAGTCCCCTCCATAATCAACCTTCTCAAACTCTATGCCTTCGAAACCATTGGCAAAGATGTTGGCGAATTGCCAGGTGCCAATTTGCGTCAAGTCTCCACCAAGCCAAGCCCAGCAATCCAGGCTGAGGGGGGTCGCTTGGCCGGGGTCGTTAAGCAGCAACTGATCGAAGTCCGGGTCAGCGTCGCTGGTGTTCATGAAGGATTGCGCGGCAGCGGGGTGGCGCAGCCAATTCATGCCATCCAGCGTGTAATAGCAATAACTCATCTCCGACCCCTGGTCAACGAAGAGGCTGGCCAGATTAAAGGCAAAGGTCGATGTTATTGCTAGTTTGCACTCTTCAGAATCGACTTCTACGGTTTCAATGTTGCTGGCGGCGCTCTCACCCGAACTATTGAAGGAGCTCACATAGTATTGGTAAGAGCCATAAACCTCTTCATCTTCAAAGCCGAAGACCGGCCCTTTATATGGTTCGTCCTCAGATACAAAGTGAATCACGTAGTCTTCCGAAACGGGGAAATACGAGGGGGGCTCCAAGGTAGCGATCTTGAGGAAGTTGGCCAGGCCCGGATCGCGCCTGTATACGTAAAAGCCATGTTCGTTAAGTGAATTGTCGCTGATCCATATTGCAGGTCGGCAGGCCACAACCTCGGAGGCTGGGATGCCTGGTGCTGCGGGCAAACCTCCTTGATTGTTTGGGAAGATAAAATTGAACCAGTCAGATAGGTTTGGAGACCAGGTTTCGGCGGGCAGCAAATCAATGTTCAAATCTAAAGGCTCATGCGGCGCTGGCGGTTCCTCTGGGTTGGGGAAATTTGGCGGCGAGTCCGGCTCGCCTTCATCCGCGGGCTCGCCAAAATATGGCGCGCCACCGCCGCCCGCGTTTTGCGCCAGGATGGCGGCGGGCACGCTCGGGCCCGGATCCACATAGGCAGCCGCGCCTTCTTCCAGCGTCACTTGTCCAATTTCAACCACTTCAATCGGGAGATCTGCAGAAGTCTTCGTTTCATACGAAGCGCCAATGGCGCGCACAAATATGGAGTGCCCGCCCAATGCGAGATTATTCAAATAGTAATTCGCCTGAAATTCCAACAAACCTTCAGGGCTGGGCGCAGACAGCATTTGCGCCATTTCGCCGTCGACCCACAACTCCATGGAGATGACGGGGCTAGGCCCAGAGGCCTGCGCATAGACCGCTACTGGGGCGCCGATTTCAAACTGGCTGCCCGGCTGCGGATTTTGGATAAAGACGCTAATGGGCGCGCCGCCTGGCGAATTGGCCGAGCCTTGTGCATAGTTCTGATAGCTAAAGAAGCCCCAACCCAGGGCAATAACCAAGAGCGCCACCCCGCCTAAAACCAGCGGGGATTTAAAGTTAAACCAAGAGGGATTCTTCGCGGCCATGTTCCTACCTCCCAAACATCAACCCAAAGCAGGTATTCTCTTTTACAAACTATTAGATGCAGTTCGCTTGGATTTGCTTCACTTTCTGTAAGGCGAATCCTGCATTAATCCTTAAACAAAATTATAAGGTTGAATCAAAGGCAATCAACTACCAATAAGCCGCTGCGCGCGATAAATCACAAGTCGGTGATTGTTTCCACGAAGCATTGTTTTTGCACCCGTGTTTGCCCACTAGGCGCCTGGCGCTGACCCTCAGTTATAATCGCTCAATGGCTGCCAAGCCCTTGATCGCGCCCTCCATCCTCAGCGCCGATTTTTCGCGTCTGGGTGAACAAATAATCGACGCGACCAACGCCGGCGCAGATTGGATCCACATCGACGTGATGGATGGGCACTTTGTCCCGCCCATCACGATGGGCCAAAAAGTCGTAACCGCCTGCCGCAAGCGCACGACGCTGCCACTAGATGTGCACTTGATGGTGGAAGATCCTGATCCCATGCTCGAGTCATTCCGCAAAGCAGGCGCCGATCACATCCACATCCATATCGAAGCCACCCGCGACGCTGAGCACAGTCTTAAGACCATTCACGACCTGGGTTGCGTGGCTGGGTTGGCCATAAATCCAGAAACCGACGTTGAAGCCGTTTTGCCCTATCTCGAGTCAGCCGATATCATCCTGGTGATGAGCGTGCACCCCGGTTATTCGGGTCAGCATTTCATACCCGACGTTCTGCCTAAGGTCACGCGCATTCGCCAGGCGGCTGAAGAACTCGGCCGCGAAATACTCATCGAGCTGGACGGCGGTATCGACGCCGATACGCTATCGCTGGCTTACGAAGCAGGCGGCGACGTGTTCGTGGCCGGCAACGCCGTGTTCGAATTCAAAGGCGGCATCACCGCCGGGATCAAAGCGCTGCGCGACGCCACATTGGAAGCGCAGAAACATTAAGCATATGGCCAACCAAGACAACGGCGTCCACGGCAGTATTCAGATCGCCCCGCGTGCGATTGCAACTATCGCCTATCAGGCGGCGGTGCAATCTTACGGCGTGGTCGGGCTTGCGTCCAAAAATTTCCTGGATGGCTTCGCCAATTCAATTGTCAAAGATCCCACCCATGGCATCGAGGTGGGTTACGAGAACGGCGCCATCAACATAGATATTTATATTGTGGTCGAATATGGCACTAACCTCAAGGTGGTCGCCGCCAGCGTGGCAAAGACGGTGCGCCTCCAAGTCGAGAAAGCTTTGGGGCTGCCTATCCAACAAGTGAACGTACACGTGCAAAGGACTGCGCGTGAGCCAAACCGCTTAGCTGAAAAAATCCGAACGCCAGGAAGAATAAAATGACCCCCGACGCTCAAATAAGAGAAAAACGCATTGTTATTTTGCAGCAATATCCCATCGACGGACAAGGCGTGAAGCGCCTGGCCCAAGCCGGCTACGCCTGGCTGGAAGCCAATAAGCAATCCGTCAACGCGCTGAATGTATTCCCGGTGCCGGATGGCGACACGGGCACTAACATGGTGCTGACCATGAAGGCCGCCATCGAAGAGATCAAGAACTCGTCCGAGCCGAAGGCGGGCAAGATGCTGGAAGCGCTCGCCAACGGCGCGCTGATGGGCGCCCGCGGCAACTCGGGCGTCATCCTTTCGCAGATCTGGCGCGGCTTTGCCCGCGCCGTGGATGGGAAAGAGACCATTGACACCGAAGGCCTGGCCAAGGCCTTCGCCGAAGCACGCGACACGGCCTACAAAGGCGTAGTGCGCCCTGTGGAGGGCACCATCCTGACCGTGATCAAGGATTTGGCCACCGCCGCGGAAAAAGCCGTCAAAGACGGCGCTGACCCGGCCACGTTATTACTTACCGTGCTGAAAGCGGCAGACGAATCTGTCAAACGCACACCCGAACTGCTGCCCATTCTTAAAGAGGCCGGCGTGGTTGATTCCGGCGGCAAGGGGCTCTACTTTCTTATGGAAGGCATGCTCCGCTGGGTGCAAGGACAGCAGCTCAGAAAAGCGGAAAATATCATCCAGCCCATTGCTGCCATTAACTTAGAAAGTTCCATGGAAGCGGTGGAAGAAGGCCAGGATTATGAAGTAGTTGTGGATTTCCAGCCGCACAAACCGCTGGACCTGAAACAATTCTATGGCGATCTGGAAAAGATGGGCACCTCCATTCAGGTGGGTGAAGGTGATGGCATGTATCGCATGCACATCCACGTGCCCACCGATAAGCGCAATGAGCCGCTCGATTACATCGAAAAGATCGGCAAGTGGACGAATGTGCACATGGAAAACCTAATGGCTCAAATGGACGCTATCGCCCAGAGTGCCAAAGGGCGCGGCGAATACAAGCTGCGCCCCATCGCCGCCGGGCAGGTCGCCGTGGTGGCCGTCGCTCCCGGTGCCGGCATCGCCGGCCACTTCGCCGACCTCGGTGTGGCGGGCATCATCGAAGGCGGCCAGACGATGAACCCAAGCACTGCCGACATTCTCAAATCATTCGAAAATTTACCCACTGACAAAGTGATCATCCTGCCCAATAACAAGAACATTGTCATGGCCGCGAAATCTGCAGTTGAGATGACCGCCAAGCGCGCCGTCGTCGTTTCCACTGTCAACGTGCCGCAGGGCTTGGCGGCCATGCTGCGTTGGGATCCGACCGGCAACCTGGATGACGTGGCTGCTGAGATGAAAGAAGCTAGCGCCAATGTGCAAACCGGCGAAATCACTACCGCAACGCGCACCGTGGAGATCGACGGCGTAAAAGTGAAAGAAGGCCAGGTCATCGGCCTGCTAAACGGCAAACTTAAGGTGGCGGCCGGCAATGTGGAAGAAGCCAGCTTGAAGCTGCTCAAAGAGATAGGCTTCGATAAGTACGAGATCATCACTATGTTTTATGGGGAAGACGTTGAAGCTGAGATCGCTGAAGCCGTGGCCGGAGCCATTCAGAAAGCGTATCCGAAACAGGCGGTAGAAGTGCATGTCGGCGGGCAGCCGCACTACCAATTCATCTTCGCCATCGAATAAGCGGCATGCCCCCCGTTTGCGTCGTCACCGATAGCACTGCGCTTTTCCCCAATCCTGTCTTTGCGGGGCGCGACCAGGTCAGCATTTTGGCCGCGGCCTGGGAGCCGAAGCCAGATAACAAAGAACGGCTGAAGGCCGCCGACTTTCCGCAATCGCTAAAAGGCAACGAAGCGCCGCGGTTGGCCACACCCAGCGCCGCGGATTTCGAAGCTTTGTTCCGCCAGCTTGGCACCGAGCACGACGGCGTGCTGGCGGTCTTGCATTCCGGTGAATTCAGCAAGATCAATCAGGCCGCCATCGCCGCAGCGCAAACAGTGCACGGCACCGTGCCCGTGCGCGTCGTGGATAGCCACACTGTGTCACTCGGCCTGGGCCTCATGGTGCAAGCGGCGGCGCTGGCCGCCGAAGGCGGCATGGCGCTGCCCGATCTAGACCTATACGCGCGCAGCCTGGTGCCGAAGGTATACGGCATGCTGTGCGTGCCCGGGTTGAGCTACTTGCGCCGCGGCGGCTTCGTCAACCCCTCGCAAGCACTGGTGGGCGAATACCTGGATATTTTGCAAGTCTTCACGCTAGATGACGGCAAACTAGTGCCGACTCAAAAGGCGCGCAACCCGCGCCAATTAGTAGATATTTTGCACGAATTCCTTTCGGAGTTCGTCAATTTGCAGCACATCGCCCTGCTGCAGGGCGCGCCGCCCTTCGAAGCCGAAACGCGCGCCTTGCGCGAACGCCTCGCCGAAGAGCAGCGCACCAC